>NZ_JAAGPP010000156.1:0-234 GCF_017104975.1 Burkholderia sp. Ac-20344 | reverse complement strand
TGTTATGATACTCTCCAGATCGATCTGCGAGAATTGACAGGGTGTGAGTGAGTGACAGAGAGCAGGTACAGAGAGTGATCTACACAGTAATACTTGAGACTACAGTTGGACGACTACGTCGAGGCGAGTGTGTCAGCGAGAAGAGCAAGGGGTTAAGCATAAATCACACTTGTTAGATGATGTGTTTTTTTACACTTCACTGGAGCCCTATTGTTTTTTTTTTTTTTTTTTTTA
>NZ_JAAGPP010000155.1:0-19520 GCF_017104975.1 Burkholderia sp. Ac-20344 | reverse complement strand
GTCGCGCCGGTCAGCGCGGCGACGACGAGAGCGGGGGCGATTTTCTTCCACATTCCCGTATTCTTCCTTGTTCGCAATCTGGTTATCGAAGGTCCGCTCGGTACGACGATCTGAATCGATCGCCGTCGGGTCAAACATTGTGCCGAACCGCGGACCAATTCATTTCATTGAGCTTGCGGCGAAGAATAGCACCGGTCCCACATCCTTGCCGTGGACATTCTGGTAACAAGTTGTTTACGAATAAACGACGTCGAACGCCCGCGCCGGAATGCCCGCAAACCCGCGCCGGTATTGGTTCCGCCGAGGGTCCGGCCCTGCGGAAAAACAAGCCGGCCATGTGCGGCGTCGCACGTTTGCGACACACGCGGCAACACATCGGGCACGTCTCGCGAGCGGGCCTCGAAACGACGGCCGCGGAGAAATGAAGGGGGTCAGTACACGCCGGGCAGCAGCCGCCAGGTCCGCGCGCAGTACGCGTCGTATTCGGCGCCGAATTGCGCACGCAGCAGCGCCTCCTCGGAACGGATGCGCGCGACGAGCGGCACCATCGTCAGCACGACCAGCAGCACACCGACGCCCGAGCGGAACGCGAGCGCCCAGCCGACCGAATTGACGATCAGGCCGAGATAGCTCGGATTGCGGATGCGGCGGTAGATGCCGTCGGTCACGAGGGTATGGCCCGGCTGGATCGCGACGAGCCCGCTGAAGCGCTTGCCGAGCACGAATACGGGCCAGATGCGCAGCACGCCGCCAGCGATGTACAGCACGACGCCGGTCCAGCGCACCGCATCGCCGCCGAAGGTCCAGACCTCGAGCCGGTCGGTCAGCGCGGGCAGGTACGCGAGCAGGAACCCGCTCACCGCGAATGCCGCGAGCACCCAGCGGTTGTCGCGGTTCTCGCGCTCGCCGCTGCTCAGGTTGCCTTCGGTGAACATCGCGGCGACGGCCATCGCGAGCGTCGCAACGACGACGACGGTTAGCTGCGGATGCGAGAAGAAGGCCGCGAATCCGCCGCTGCCGAGCACCGCGAGCCCGAGATAGACGAGCGTGGAGATGCCCGACAGGGCGGCGACCTTGCGGGTGACTGTCATGGCTGCCTCACCGGAATGCGGAATGCGCTTTCCTGTGAAGTATAGGAACCGCGCGCACGCCGCGCGGCGCACCGCCGTCATGCGATGCGCGAATTCGCGCGAATCGTCCGGCGCAACGCGGCAGCCCTGACCGATGCGGCCAGAACCGGCACCCGCGCCCGGCGCCGGATCAGCGGATGCGGAAGTTGCCGCCGATCCCGACGCTGACCGGCGGCGCGTAATACGCCGGCGCATAGCCGTAGTAGGCCGGCGCAGGCGCGTAGCCGTACGGCGGCGCGACGTAGCAGCCGGACAGGCCGCCGATCAGGGCAAGCGTGATGAGAAGTCTGGACATGGCTCGATTCCCGGCGCGAAAGACGAATGGCACCTCGCGAAAGCCGCGCCGCCGCGCGATGCGGCGGCCGGCACGAAGAGGCGATCCGCCCTTCCTGTCGCTCAGTGAAGCAATGCGCGGAGTCTAGCGCCGGGTTGGCCGGGACGAGTTTCGCCGGCGGTTACAGGTGTTACCTTGCGTGACCGCCGAAACAGGCAGTCGCGCGGCGGCTGGCCGGTGCACCGCCATCCTCTGCCGCGCCGCATCGGGTGCAATCGATGCGTTACACGAAGCGCGCGCGAATGCGCTGCGCGAGCGCGTCGAGCGTCGCCGCGTCGGCGATCTCGCGTGCATGCATCCGCAGCTCCGCGCCTTCCCAGCGCGGGATCACGTGGAAGTGCACATGCGGAACCGTCTGGCCGGCTGCCGCGCCGTTGAACTGGCCGATGAACACGCCGTCCGGCTCGAGCGCCGCGCGCACGGCCGCCGCGACGCGCTGCGTCATGCGGATGCCGGCCGCGGCGGCGTCGCCGGACAATTCGAAAATCTGCGCGGCCGGCTCCTTCGGGATCACGAGCACGTGGCCGTCGGCCTGCGGCATCAGATCCATGATCGCGAGGGTTGCGTCGTCTTCCGCGACCTTCACGCACGGCAGTTCGCCGCGCAGGATTTTGGCGAACGGGTTGTTGTTGTCGTAGGACATGGCGTTTTCCGATAACGGTTGGACTGGGAAAGTGGGAAAGCAATGCCGGACGATTATCGGCCGACGGCCGGTCGGATTTCAACTTGTCAGGCCGCGTCGCCGTTGCGGCGAAGCCGGGCTCGCGCATCATCGCGGCGCACCTGCACGACCCGCTCTCGCTGGCGCTGGCGCTCGCACCGAACGGCCATCTCGTGACCGCGAACGGCGACGCGGTCGACGCCGATCCGCTGCAGCCGAGCGAGATCGTCGAATTCACGGTGGACGGGCGCTTCGTCGCGCCGATGCAGGTCGATACCGTGCCGGGGGCGGCATTCGGTCTTGCGTTCGGGCGCGGCAGCACAGGCCAGCTGGAATTCGCGGCCGTCGACGACAACACGAATACCGCGACGGTCTGGATCCTGCGGCCGGACAGCAACGCGCAATGACGTGCCACCTGGGCGGGCCGCAGTTCACACGCGGCCCGTTCGACGTGGCCGATCGACACACACGATTCGCATACGCCGGGCAGCATGCACCCTGTCGACGCCGCCCGGCGTCTCGCTTACCCGCGATTGCCACCGCCGGCCCGAACCTGCGACACTGCCGGTTCATGCTGTGCCTGCAGACAACCGAGGACGCTCGCGCATGACGATCCCCCTCAAGCAGCTGATCCTGCGCGGCGTCGCGCTTGCCGTCGTCGCCGCGGTCGGCTACACGGGCTACATGCTGTCCCGGCTCGCGCCGATCGCGACCGGCTATGCGGCGAAGGCGCTGTGTTCCGGCGTGTACGTATCGGGCCGCCCGGCCGCGTCCGTGATCGACGTCGACATCATGGCCGGCGTGCATCCGCTGCTGAAGCTGGTGCGTCCGTCGATCGATCCCGACCATCATCGCGCCGTGGCGACCTTCGCCGGCTTCGCCGAGCGCGAAGCCGACTTCCGGCCGGGGCTCGGCTGCACGCTCGCGATCGGGCCGTCTCTCGCCGCAGCGCCGGCCGTCTTGCCGGCCGCGCTGCCGCCCCTTCCCGATCCGCCACCCGCACAGCCGGCACCGGCCACGCCGCCGGCCGGCATCGACACGCAGAAGCTGCAGACCGCGCTCGACCGCGCGTTCGACGAGCCCGATCCGGCCCGGCCGCGGCGCACGCGCGCGGTCGTCGTGATGTGGCGCGGCCAGGTGATCGCCGAACGCTATGCGCCCGGCTTCACCGCCGACACGCCGCTGCCCGGCTGGTCGATGACGAAGACCGTGACGGCCGCGCTGGTCGGCCTGCTCGTCGCGCAGCACAAGGTGTCGCCCGATGCGTCGGCGTTGCTGCCTGAATGGCGCGGCAGCGGCGATCCGCGCGCGGCCATCACGCTCGACGCGCTGCTGCGGATGACGAGCGGCCTGCAATTCAACGAGGACTACGACGACCCGCTGTCCGACGTCGCGTTGATGCTGTTCACGCAGCCCGATACCGCGCGGTTCGCGTCGGCGAAGCCGCTTGCCGCGACACCCGGCACGCAGTGGTCCTACTCGAGCGGCACGAGCGCGATCGTCGCGCGCGTGATGCGCGAAGCGCTGGGCGGCAACGAGGACGACTACCTCGCGTTCCCGCGCCGCGCGCTGTTCGCACCGCTCGGGATGCGCAGCGCGGTGTTCGAGCCCGACGCATCCGGCACGCTCGTCAGCCCGTCGTACATGTATGCGAGCGCGCGCGACTGGGCGCGCTTCGGGCAGTTGCTGCTGCGGGACGGCGTGTGGGACGGGCAGCGGCTGCTGCCGGAAGGCTGGGTACGCTACCTGACGCGCGCGACGCCGCAATCGGCGCGCCAGGAATACGGCGCGCAGCTGTGGGTCAAGGTGCCGGAGCCGTTCAACGATCGCGATCCGCATGCGGGCGCGATGCCGGCCGACGCGTTTCATGCGGTCGGCCATGAAGGCCAGTTCGTGAGCGTGGTGCCGAGCCGGCAACTGGTGGTCGTGCGGCTTGGGCTGTCGCGGCCGGAATCCGCGTGGAACCACGAGGCGTTTCTCGCGCGCGTGCTCGACGCGGTGCCTGCGCCCGGCGCGTGACAACGGGGCTGCGGGCCCGCGGGCCTGCGTATGCCGCGTATGACGCTCATGACGCGGACGCGGCGGCGATTGCCCCGCCGCCGCGCGCTACCGGCCATGCATCACGGGTTCGCGCTGCCCGCGTATGTCTGGAAGCCTTCGCGCGTCGCGAGACGTTCGATATAGCGTGACACCGCCGGGAAATCCGGATGCTCGAACGGCGTGCCGAACCAGCGGTTCACCGACAGGCCGATCGGAATATCGGCGAGCGTGAAGCGGTTGCCGGCCACGTACGCGCCGGTCGCTTCGAGCTGCGCGTTCAGCACCTGCATGTGCTTCGTCCAGCCCGCGATCGACTGCGCGATGCCGGCCGGGTCCTGGTGATCGGGCGATTTCCGCACGAGGCCGAGGAACGCGCCGATCCACGAGCGGTTCAGGTCGGCACCCTGCCAGTCGATCCATTGATCGACCCGCGCGCGCGCCTGCGGCTCGGCCGGGTACAGCGCATCGCCGCCATAGCGGTTCGCGAGGTAGCGGATGATCGTGTTCGATTCCCAGAGCACGAAATCGTCGTCCTTGATGACGGGCACGAGCGCGTTCGGATTCAGCGCGAGATAGGCCGGATCGTTGGTCGTGCGAAAGCCCGCGCCCCAGTCTTCCTGTTCGAACGGCAGGTTCAGCTCGGTGCACAGCCACAGCACCTTGCGGACGTTGATGGACGGGATCTTGCCGAGGATGTGCAGCATGCAGTCTCCTTGTGAGGTCGGATGCGGAGCGCCCGGGACGCACGACACGTCCCGAACGCGGTCACGCCGAGTTTATACGCGACCACGCGGCAAACGACAGGCCGTGTGCGGAAAATCCGCGTGCGGCCGATTCGTCAGGTCACGCAGCGCGTGCTCGGCCGTCGGGAACCGGAACATGAATCCGTCCTGATGCAGCCGCGCCGGCATCACCCGCTGCCCGTCCAGCAGCAGCTCGGCCATTTCGCCCATCGCGATGCGCAGCGGCGCGGCCGGCACGTGCAGCCGGGCCGGACGATGCAGCACCTTCGACACGACCTGCACGAACTCGCGCTGGGTCAGCGGCGCGGGCGCGACCGCGTTGTAGACGCCGTGCATGCCCGGGTTCGCCATCGCACGCGCGATGATCCGCAGCACGTCGTCCCGGTGGATCCAGCTCATCACCTGCGTGCCGTCGCCGAAGCGCCCGCCCATCCCGACGTAATGCGGCAGCAGCATCGGGCGCAGCGCGCCGCCGGGGCCGAACACGACGCCCAGCCGCAGCACGACCGCGCGAACGCCGTGGCGCTCGAGCGCCTGCGCGGACTGCTCCCACTGCCGGCACAGCTCCGACATGAAGCCGGTGCCGGCGCTGCTGCGCTCGTCGAGCCGCTCGTCGGCAGGGCGCACGCCGTAGTAACCGATCGCCGACGCCTGAATCCACGTGCGCGGCTTGACCTCGGCGGTCTCGACCCAACGCATCAGCGACTCCGTGACGCCGACGCGGCTCGCGAGCAGCACCGCCTGCCGGCGCTTGCTCCAGCGTGCGCCCAGCACCGGCGCCCCCGCGAGATTGATGACCGTGTCGAAACGTTCGTGCGGCTGCAACTGTTCGACGGCCGTCACGCTGCGCACGCGGCCATGAAACTGATACGCCGCGCGCAGCGGATCGCGCGCCAGCAACGTGACCGCATGCCCTGCATCGAGCAGCTGGGTCACGAGCGTTTCGCCGATGAAGCCGGTCCCGCCGGTGACGAGCACGTTCCCCGGCGGCTGCCCCGCGAACGGATTGGCGACCGGTACGTGTCGCGCGATCCGGCAGGCCGCGATCCCGTCGCGGATTCCCGATACCGTCACGCCGACGGCAAACACGCTCAGCACCCAGCCGCGCCAGCCAAGATCGAGCGGCTGCAGCGCGCTCGGCTCATGCGCCCACGCAGCCAACTGCATTGCGATCATCCCGAACAGCGCGCCGCCGTTGACGGCCAGCAGCGTGTGCAGCACGCGCTCGGTCGCCGGCAGCTTGCGGCTCTGGTCCTCGACGACGAAATCCCACAGCGTCAGCACCACCTCGACGACGACCACCGCCGCGATGGCCGCCACCCACGCGCCGTGAAACGCGACATTCGCGATCGACGCGAACACCAGGCCGTAAAGCACGGAACGCACCGCATGAATCGCCAGCTCGAGCCGCGCGCGCGGGCTGTGCGGCAGATCCTGCGTGAGTTCGTGGTGATAGAGCGTGTCGAATGCGCCCATCGCGCCCTGCACGATCAGCAGGTTGAGCGCCCAGTCGAAAGCAGGCAAGGTATTCATACGGTGTCCCTCTTCCACAGCCAGACGAGCGGCGGCACCATCGCGACGAGTGCCGCCGCGTCGATCGCCACGTGGCCCGATACATGGGCCTGCAATGAAAACAGCATGTCCTGCGGCGCCCAGATCAACAGGCCGGCCAGCAGCCACCCCCACACTTCCCGCCGGCGCAGCCGGTTGCCGAGGTGGACGAGCGCCAGCATCCAGACCGACGCGCATTGCACCGTCGCGCCGATCAGCGACATCCACCAGATCTGCTGCGCACGCGCGGCGTCGGGCGCCGTTCCCGCCCAGAAATTCAGCTCGATGCCGCGGTGATACGCGTCGAGCCATGGCGCGCCGGCAACCCACGGAACGGCAATGCCGACGAGCAGGTGTGCGATCGCCGCGCCAACCATCCAGGTCACCACGATGCGGCGCGCAGCGTCATCCGCCGGACGATCCGTCACGGGTTCGGCGGCACGGTCGCGACCGCACGCCGCCTCGTCGCACGGCGCTTCGGCGTGGTAGCCGAGCCAGCGCGATACCGCATGCCGGTTGCGCGCGAAGCGGCGACACAGCGGCGCCAGCGCACCGCGCACGGCCGGCACGCGAAGCAGCCGGACGAGCCAGCGGCGTCCGGTCAGCGCATGGGCGGCCAGGATGCTGTCCACGCCGGTCAGCACGCGTCCGTCGGGCAGCCGCGCATGCAGCTCGCGGTTCAGCGCGGACAGGTCGACGCCCAGCGGCGCGGGATCGAAACCCGGCTCGGCGATATCGACGAAAGCCAACTGCTGTCGCGCATCGCGGGCCGCGAGACGCTTGATCTCCGCAACGCATAACGGACATCGTCCGTCGAAGTACAGCACCAGTTCAGTTGAGCCCATGATTCGCATTCCTTGTTTTTGTTGCAGGCATCATGAATCGATCGACTGCTTTCCGGTACGTCGTGCCACCGCTCCCGTGCGGCGGCGGCACCCTTACATCGGCTTGAGCACCATCAGGAAGTAGACGGTCAGCATCGCGAAGAACGCCGGATAGCCGAGCAGTTCCCAGCGCTTCGCATAGAGCCAGTACCGCTCGGGCAATGCCGCGTCGCCACTTGCATGAGCGAGCTTCGCCATCGCGGCCAGTTCGACCTGCAGCCACACGACCGGCAGCCAGCACGCGCCGGCGATCGCATACAGCACGATCGACGCGACGAGCCACGGCGTATGCCACGGCCAGCCGGCCGTGTGCGCGAGCCAGAGCCCCGATGCCGGCTGGAAGATCACGGCCGGCGTCGTGAACCACCAGTCCGCGCGCACCACGAGCCGCGACACGGCCGCGATCGCGGGCACCGAGCGCGTGCGGTTCGCGAAAAACAGGTAGAACGCGGTGCCGAACCCCGTGCCGACCAGCAGCACCGAGGACAGGATGTGAAGCGCCTTGATGACGAGATAGGTATTCATGCGTGTTCTTCTTCTGAAAAAAGGATCAACAGGATCGCGAGGATCGGCACGTTCTTGAGCACGGGGCCGAACGGTTCGGCGAGCAGGCCCGGCATCGTGACCGCGATGACCGCCGAATACGCGACGATCAGCGCGGCCTGCGCGACCCACAGGCGGCGCGACGGCGCGGCGACGGTCGCGATGCCGAACGCGAAGTCCAGCGCGCTGGCCGCATAGAGCGCAATCAGCGCAGGTAGCCCCGTCAGGTGCGCAGGCGCGAGCAGTGCGAGGCTCGCGTGCAGCGGATGGACGAACGCGCTGGCGATGGCCGTCCAGATCCACACGATCGCAAGCGCGCCGCGCAGCAGCGGACGACGCCACATCGCGAGCGCGTCGCGACGCAGCGCGGCGGCTCCCGCGCCGATGAAACCGTCGATCCCGCGCGGCGGCCGGCCGAGCATCGCCGCGACGGCAGCCGGATCGCCGGTGTTCCCGCCGCGCAGCATCGTCCACGTGTCGCGCGTGAACATCGCGCCCGGCAGCGTGCCGAGCAACGCGGCCGCCGCGCCGGCCAGCGGGCCCGGCAACGCAATGCGGGCGGCCGGCGGAAACCCCAGCGCGGCGCGGTAGCGGGCCAGCATCTCGCGGAATTCGATTTCGTCGTTGCCGACCACGTCGATCACCGGGCGGCCAGCCGCCGGTGCATCGACGCACCGCGTGACGACTTCGGCGAGATCGTCGACGTGCACGGGGCGCAGCCGCTGATGGCCCCCCGCCGGCAGCACATGGACGGGCAGGCTCGCGAGCATCCGGAACAACCGCGCCGACGCGCCGTCCGTGCCATAGACGAGCGCGGGACGCACGATCCGGAAATCGATCGGCAGCGTCTGCAGGAAGCGGTCGGCTGCGACCTTGCTCGCGAAGTAGCGCGTATCGCCACGCTCGACGCCGAGCGCCGAGATCTGGATCACGCGCCGCACGCCGGCGCGGCAGCACGCGGTAAAGAGCGCGCACGGCGCGGCGCGATGCACGGCGTCGAGCGTCGCGCCGCGTCGATCGGCGAGGATGCCGACCGCATTGATCACCACGTCGACGCCCTCCAGCCGCACGCGCCACGCGTCGGGGTCGACGTCCTTCGCGAAGTCGATCGCGACGTCGCACGGGCCGGCCGCATGACGCACACCGCGCAGCACGCGATGGCCGCCGGCTTCGAGCTGCGCACACAGTGCCCGCCCGATGAAGCCGTTCGCGCCGCACACGAGGACGGTCATGCTGCGCGCCCCGGTGCGGTCATGCGGGCGGGTCGACGGCAAGACAGTGTCCATTTCTCATCCTCTATTTACAGTTATTTCTGTACAGACAGAAACAACAACCCCCAAAAAAGCGGGCTGGCTGCCCGCATTGCGCGTACCGCTTACTTCGACGGCTTGCGCCTGACCGTCTGGCTGATCTTCGCGCCGATGCCGAGCGCCTTCATCAGCGTGTCGGGCTTGAGCCGCAGCATCTCGTCCGACCAGGTCGTGAGCGTCTCGACGAACTGCAGCGTGTCGCGGATGCGCTGCTCGGTCTCGCGGCTCTCGTTCGCGATCTCCGGATTCGTCAGGCAATCGCGCAGCACCGTGAGCGTCGGCTCGATCTCGCGCTGGCGCCGCCCTTCGACGATCAGCTTGAACAGCTCCCAGATGTCGGTCGACGTCTCGAAGTGGTCGCGGCGGTCGCCCAGCACATGCACGACCTTCGCAAGCCGCCACGCCTGCAGCTCCTTCAGGCTCGTGCTGACGTTGGAGCGCGCCACGTTGAGCGTCTCGGCGATCTCGTCGGCCGCGACCGGCCGGCCGGCCAGATAGAGCAGCGCGTGGATCTGCGAGACGGTGCGGTTGACGCCCCACCGCGAGCCCATTTCGCCCCAGTGGAGAATGAATCGTTCGGCAATCGGTGTGAGTTCCATGACGTGAAATTTAGGCATTTCAGTTATTTCTGTCAAGAGAGAAATAACCAAGCGATCCGCCCCGACCCGGCCGCGCCCGCCCGCGATCGGCCGCATCCATTACAATGCGCGGGATTTTTCCGAATTCAGGCCGTCCCAGCCTTTCTGACTAGAGTAGAGGTTTCCATGATCATCAAACCGCGCGTGCGTGGCTTCATCTGCGTGACGACTCATCCGGTCGGCTGCGAAGCCAACGTCAAGGAACAGATCGACTACGTGACTTCGCACGGCCCGATCGCGAACGGCCCGAAAAAGGTGCTCGTGATCGGCGCGTCGACCGGCTACGGCCTCGCCGCCCGGATCTCGGCCGCCTTCGGCTCGGGCGCGGACACGCTCGGCGTGTTCTTCGAGCGCGCCGGCAGCGAAACGAAGCCGGGCACGGCCGGCTGGTACAACAGCGCCGCGTTCGAGAAATTCGCCACCGAAAAGGGGCACTATGCGCGCAGCATCAACGGCGACGCGTTCTCCGACAAGGTCAAGCAAGTCACGATCGACACCATCAAGCAGGATCTCGGCAAGGTCGACCTCGTCGTCTACAGCCTCGCGGCACCGCGCCGCACGCATCCGAAGACGGGCGAAACCATCAGCTCGACGCTCAAGCCGATCGGCAAGACGGTCACGTTCCGCGGCCTCGACACCGACAAGGAAGTGATCCGCGACGTCACGCTGGAACCGGCGACGCAGGAAGAGATCGACGGCACCGTCGCCGTGATGGGCGGCGAGGACTGGCAGATGTGGATCGACGCGCTCGATGAAGCCGGCGTGCTGGCCGACGGCGCGAAGACCACCGCGTTCACGTATCTCGGCGAGCAGATCACGCACGACATCTACTGGAACGGCTCGATCGGCGAAGCGAAGAAGGATCTCGACAAGAAGGTGCTGTCGATCCGCGACAAGCTGGCCGCGCACGGCGGCGACGCGCGCGTGTCGGTGCTGAAGGCCGTCGTCACGCAGGCGAGCTCGGCAATTCCGATGATGCCGCTGTACCTGTCGCTGCTGTTCAAGACGATGAAGGAAACCGGCACGCACGAAGGCTGCATCGAGCAGGTGTACGGCCTGTTCAAGGACAGCCTGTACGGCGCGACGCCGCACGTCGACGAAGAAGGCCGCCTGCGCGCGGACTACAAGGAGCTCGATCCGCAGGTGCAGGCGAAGGTCGTCGCGCAGTGGAACCACGTGACGAACGAGAACCTGTACGAGCTGACCGACTTCACGGGCTACAAGACCGACTTCCTGCGTCTGTTCGGCTTCGAGATCGCCGGCGTCGACTACGACGCGGACGTGAACCCGGACGTGAAGATCCCGGGCATCATCGATACCACCGTCTGACGGTACGGCCCGCCGCCCGTGCTGCATGCGCAGCGCGGGCGATGGGCGGTGGATTCACCTTCCCGGCGGCGTCAGCGCTGCGCCGGCTCCTCCAGATAGACGCCCGCCGACAGCGTGGCCTTCACGTGCCGCGTGAGCTCGTCGGTCGACACCTCTTCCTCCCCCGCTTCGATCGCGTCGTACGCCTGGCGCACGACCTCGGCCGGCGTCGCCTTCGGCACGTCGAGGCCGGCCGTCAGGTCGGTATCGATGAAGCCGGCATGCAGCCCGACGACCTGCGTGTGCTGCTCGCGCAGCGAATGGCGCAGCCCGTTGGTCAGCGCCCACGCGGCCGATTTCGACACGCCGTAGCCCGACAGGATCGGCCGGTTCACCCAGCTCGCGACGGACAGGATGTTCAGGATCGCGCCGCCGCCATGGCCGGCGAGGATGCCCGCGAACGCGCGCGACATCGCCAGCATCCCGAACACGTTGGTTTCGAAGTGAGCGCGCAACGCATCGGGCGCGCCGTCGTCCGTCAGGCTGCCGAGCCGCGCGATGCCCGCGTTGTTGATCAGCAGCGTGACGTCGCGTGCCGCGTCGGCCGCTGCGGCGACGGCTGCCGGATCGGTCACGTCGAGCTTCACCGGCACGACGCCCGGCAACGTCACGGTGGCCGGATCGCGCGCCGCCGCATAGACCTTGCGCGCCCCTCTCGCGAGCGCCTGCTTCGCAAACTCGAGCCCGAGCCCGCGGTTTGCGCCCGTGATGAACACCACTGCACCTTCGATCTTCATGATCGTTCCTTTCGCATGATGAATCGCCTGCGCGCCGGCTCGCCGCGCGCGTGAGATCCGGTGGAAAACCAGACTGCCATTGCATATCGAACCGTTGCGCCACCGCCGGCAGTCGGCGAGCCGCCCACTGCCCGCTACCCGCGCCCCGGCGGCGCCAAAGACGCCGACCGATTGCCATCCGGTGTTCCGGCCGTGGCTTTGCACCCTCCGCCAAGTCGGCTACACTCGATGTCAATGTCGATCACCATTGTCTTTGCGATGCATTGTGTTCATGTAACTCGAGCATGTCAATGGTGATCGACATTGTGTTTTCCAATCGACGCGATCGGCAAAAATCAGGGAGGGATCTATGGGCGTGTCAAGACAGCAGGCTGCCGAGAACCGGAGCGCGATCGTCGCGGCCGCCGAGCGGCTGTTCCGCGTGCGCGGCGTCGACGCGGTAGGGCTCACGGAGCTGATGAAGGAAGCCGGCTTCACGCAGGGCGGCTTCTACAACCACTTCAAGTCGAAAGACGCGCTGGTCGCCGAGGTGATGGAAAAGGCGATGCAGGACCGCGCGGATTCGCCGAACGCCGGCAGTCTCGACGCGCAGGTGGCGTTGTATCTGTCGGCTGCGCATCGCGACAACGTCGAGGCCGGATGCCCGCTGTCCGGTTTCGCGGGCGATGCGCCGCGACTGACCGATGCGGCCCGTGCGTGCTACGCGCACGGGCTAGCCACGTATCTCGATCGGCTGGAACGGATGGTGGCCACGGAAGGCGCGACGCCGGCGCAGACGCGTCGCGACGCGATCGCGGTCTTCAGCCAGATGGTCGGCGCGCTGGTGCTGTCGCGCGCGATCGCCGGCACCGATCCCGCGCTGGCCGACGAGATTCTCGCGGCTGGGCGGGACACGCTCGTCGACGGACGGGACGATCCGGGCGCGTCGGCGTAGTCGCGTTCTGGCGTCATGACGTCGTGACGGGTCGGCTTGCGCGGCGTATCGGCTTGCGCGGCGTGTCGGCGTGCGCTTCAGCGTCTCGCCGCGCCATTCGACCTATTCCACCGCCCGCGCAGCCTCCCACAGCAGCTGCCCGCCCAGCGTCGCATGCCACGCGGCAAAACGCGTGCGCCACGCTTCGAACGGCTCCGCCAGCGGATGGCGCGGATCGTCGCTGAGCGAATACGCCATCCCTTCGATCAGCCATCGCGGCTTGGTCGCGACGGCCAGGTTGCCGAGCACTTCCGCCTGGCGGTGATGGATCAGCTCGTGCGCGAGAAAGTAGGTCTGCCAGCCGCGCGGCGCGACGACCACGCCGAAATTCCCGAGCGTCAGCGCCGCGCGTTGGCCGAGGCCGAATGCATCGGCGCACGCCCGCGTCGAACAGAACACGACGCGCGGCGCCGCCTGGAATGCACCGACGGCTGCCGCCGCACGCGCATAGCCGTCGCGATAGAGCTGCCGCGCGTCACCGAGCTTTGCGGCATCGTCCGTGCAGATGTCGGCGCTCGGGCACGACACGCCGGGGATCAGCGCGGGTGCGACGACGCGCAGCGGCTTGACGAGCGCATACGCGGCAATCGGCAATGCGACGAGCAGGCCCGTGAGGGCGAAAGCGACATGGGAGCGTTTCATCGAGGCGGTGGTTCCGGAGCGTTCTGCCGAGGTCTTCCTGCGTGAATATAGCGGACAGGCGATGTCTGCGGCCCTGCCTGATTCCCTGACCGAGCCCGGTCGCCAGCCTGCGCTTGCCGCGACCAGGCAGACATTCCGGGGCTTGCCATGACGATCTGCCGTTTCGTCGAAATAAAGACTTTTTGCAACCTGATTGCCGGCATGGCCTTGAGCCACGTCAGCCGGTGGCGAACGGAAGAACGGCCGGCCATCCGCCCGCCGAACCCCACCGCGCACAGCTGAAACGGGCCATCCCCTTCACGCGGCGTGCTCCGTGCGCGTGTCGCCGGCGCCCGCTTCCCGGCGGCCCCAGCGCATCCCCAGCCACAGAAGCACGACACTGCACACGAACAGGAGCCCCTCGACCCGCACGGTCTCGACGTGCCAGTACCGCGTCAGCAGTACGACAACGAGGTCGAACATGAAATGAAACGCGATCGCATACGCGAGCCAGCGCTGCGTGCCCCGGACGAACGCCTGCAGCACGATCAGCGACAGCCCCACATGCGCGGCCATCGCGCTCGCGCGCTCGAACAGCGCGAGAAACGGCGACGCGAGCGTCATGCCCGCGAACTGCGACCCGATCAGCGACTGCGTGCCGGCCGACACGACGACGCCCGCATGCGCGAGCAGGTAGCCCGTGCCGAGCACGACGAACCCGACGCCGACCAGCAGCATCGCCTCCAGCCCGCCGTGCCCGAGCCCGAGCATCACGGCCGTTTGCGGGTCATGCCGCTTCGGCAGCAGATACCGGAACGCGACCCAGCGCCCGCATTCCTCGAAGAGCCCGGCCGTCAGCGCCGCGAATACGAGCATCGGCACACGCCAGCGCGGATCGGTCCCGAGCCAGTGGAACAGCGGTATCTGCCACGACAGGCGCAGCACCGGCTGGAACACGAAGAAGGTCAGCATGCCGTAGAAAAACACGCGCAACGGCACCTGCGTGCGGCGCCGCCACGCGACGGCGAGCAACGCCGGTGCGATCAGCGCCACGACACCCGCTGCGAGCGTGAGGAACCAGAGCGACGGGGCGACGGGATGCATGACGGACGGCGTTACGCCAACTGCTTGTGGAAATACGTCGTCGCGCAGAGCGCGCCGTCGGGCATCAGCGCATAGTTCGGCACGACGCCAACACGCTGCCAGCCGGCCCGCTCGTACAGCCGCTCGGCGTCGCCGCCCGTCACGGTGTCGAGCACCAGCACGGTCTTGCCGGCGCCGCGTGCGGCTGCGTCGGCCGCCGCCATCAGCCGCGCGGCGATGCCCTGCCGGCGCGCGTGCCGCGACACCAGCATCTTCGCGATATCCGCGCGATGCGGCTGGTTCTCGGGCTGTGCGGTCACGACCTGCACGGTGCCGACGATCCGGCCGGCTGCGTCCTCGGCGACGAGCAGGATGCGCTCGCCGTTCGCGACGCCGTCCGCGACGTGGGTCCAGAACGCAACGGCGGTCGGCCGCTCGATCGGCAACATGAAGCTGACGGACGCGCCGCCCTCGACGCAATCGATCAGCACATCGGCCAGCGCATCGACGCAGGTCATCGCTTCCCCCGCGTCGACGCGACGGACGGTAACGGGTTCGGTCATGCCATCTCCGGTAGTCAGGTGGGCCGCACGCGCGGGTTCGGCGTGCGTCCGGATCGGAAAGAACACCGGCCGGCCGTCGCGGCTCGCGCAACGGCGGCAGGCGCGCGGCAACACACGCACCCGCGTCGGCACGTGTTACCGCCCCATCATCCTACGCGACGAAAGTTTCCGTTGCATCGCCGTTCGTTTCTCCTATGCTTAGCCGCATGGCTAACTTTCAACCCGGCATCAGCGACGTCTTCCACGCCCTCGCCGATCCGACGCGCTGCGCGATCGTCAGCGCGCTCGGCCACGGCGAGCAAACCGTCTCCGTGCTCGCCGCGCCGTTCGACATGGCGCTGCCGTCGTTCATGAAGCACGTCGCCGTGCTCGAGCGCAGCGGCCTCGTGCAGACCCGTAAAACCGGCCGCTCGCGCACCTGCACACTGGTCGGCAGCCGGCTGACCGAAGCCGAGGCATGGCTCGCCGGGCAGCGCGCGCTGTGGGAAGCACGATCCGATCGTCTCGTCGAATTCGTCGAACGCCGTCACCAGGAGGAGCACGATGTCAGCCAGCCCCGTCGAACCCGCTGAAGCCCACGATCTCGTCATCACGCGCACGCTGCACGCGCCGCGCCACGCGCTGTGGCGTGCATGGACCGACCCCGAATTGCTGAAGGAATGGTGGTGCCCGAAACCGTGGATCACCGAAGTGCGCGCGTTCGACCTGCGGCCGGGCGGCGCCTTCCACACGTTCATGCGCGGCCCCGACGGCGGCACGAGCGACAATCCCGGCTGCTTCCTCGAAATCGTGCCGGAATCGCGCATCGCGTTCACGTCGATGCTCACGGGCGGCTGGCGGCCGCAGGCGCCGTGGATGGGCTTCACCGCGATCATCACGATGGCCGACGACGAGGCGGGCAGCCGCTACGAAGCGCGCGTGATGCATCCGGACGCCGCGACGCGCGAGCGCCACGAAGCGCTCGGCTTCTTCGAGGGCTGGAACACCTGCATCACGCAGCTCGACGCCTTCGCAGCCGCGCTGCGCTGAGCACGGCCGTGTGCGCACGCATTGCATGCCGCCTCGCGCGCGCCTAGGATTCCTGAAGGAAGCATGACGACACGCCGGCCGCCGGCGTGCACCGTCGTGCGCGCTCCGCGGGAGGCGACATGTTGCACACGCACACGCATTCGACCCGTGTCAGCCGGCACCTGAACGCCCCGCGCGGCCGCGTCTACCGCGCGCTGCTCGATCCGCACGCGGTCGAGCAATGGAAGGTGCCCGACGGCATGACGTGCCGCGTGCATGCGTACGACGCGCGTGAAGGCGGCGCGCTGCGCGTGTCGCTGAGCTACGACGCACCGTCGGCCGGTACCGGCAAGACCACCGCGCGCACCGATACCTATCACGGCCGCTTCGTCACGCTCGTGCCGGACGAGCAGATCGTCGAGATCGACGTGTTCGAGACCGACGATCCGATGCTGCGCGGCGCGATGACGATCACGATCACGCTGTCCGACGAAGCCGGCGGCACGCGCGTGGATGCGGTGCACGACGGAGTGCCGCCCGGCGTGCCGGCTACCGACAACGAGACCGGCTGGCAAATGGCGCTGGCGAGGCTCGCGGCGCTGGTGGAAGCCGGGTGAGCACGCGCCGGGCCTGTCGCGGCGCGCGTCAGCCGAGCCGGTAAGCGCGCGTGACCGTGCCGCGGAACAGCGCAGCGCGCTCGTCCGGGGTTGCCTGCGCAGTCAGCCGCTTGAACGCATTCCAGCCGTTGACGAACGAATACGAGCCCTTGTCGACCGGGAAATTGCTCTCGAACATGCAGCGCTCCGGGCCGAACGCGTCGATGCAGGTCATCATCCACGGCTTCCACGCGTCGGCCAGCTGCGCGGAAGACGGCGGCCGCGCGCCCTTCTCGAAATCGAAGCCGTTGATGCGCATCCCGAGCCCGCCGACCTTCACAAAGACGTTCGGCAGTCGCGCGAGCGTGCGCATCGACGCCGACCAGCGTTCGAACACCTCCGGCCGCTTGTCGGCATAGCTGGCGATCCGCACGACGCCGCCGCAGTGATTGACGATGACGCGCGTATCGGGGTTCGCCTTCGCGAGCTCGAACAATTCGGGCAGCTGCGGAAAGAACAGCCACGCGTCATACGAAAGCCCGAGCGGCGCGAGCTGCGCGACGCCGGCCCGGTACGCGGGATCGAGCAGCAGCCCGCGCGGCACCGCCGACAGCGGATTGGCGAGCGTCGGATCGGCATCCCATGTCGTCAGGTGACGCACCCCGCGAAACCGCCCGCGCCCGGCTTCGAGATGCGCTTCGAGCACCTCGCGCACGCGTTCGCCGAGACGCAGGTCCGCGTGGCCGACGATGCCTTTCGCGACCGCCACGGGGCCGTTCTGCAACGACTCTGTCACGCCCGCAACATAGGCCGTCTCGCCCACCGGCTTCAGTTCCGTCGGGCCCGAATCGCGATAGCGCGTCTGCGCCTGCATGTAGACGGACGCCTGGATGTTGTGGCCCGAGCGCGCGTCCTGCAGATAGTCGTCGAGCATGTAGATCCAGCCCGGCCGCTCATAGAAATGATGATGCGCGTCGACGATCGGCAGGTCGGGCTCGAGCGCGGGTTCGAGCGCCGACGCGAGCCAGTCGGGGCGCACCGCGAGATAGTTGCTTTGCGTCGTCATGCGGGAAACGCCCTCCTGGGTCGCCGCGCGCGTCTCGGTGAACGCGGGCAGCGCGAGCGATGCGGCGGCCGCGCCGAGCAGCCGGCGTCGCTTGATTGAAATCGTCGCATCCATGTCATTCGCTCCGGTCGAACGCATACAGCGACAGCGTGAGCAGCGTCGTGATCGCGAGCACGATCGCGAGGCCGAGCATGCCGGCGGTAAAGGTGCCGAAGCTGTCCTTCAGGTAGCCGACGAGATAGGGGCCCGCGAAGCCGCCGAGCGCGCCGATCGAGTTGATCAGTGCGAGCCCGCCGGCTGCGGCCTGGCCGGACAGGAAGCGCGAGGGCAGCGTGTAGAAGATCGTGCGGCCGGCGATCGTGCCGATCAGTGCGAGCGTGATGCCGACGAGTGCCGGCCCGAGCGTCAGGAAGTGCGTCGACACGCCGAGCGCCACCGCGCCGATGCACAGCCCGATCGCCAGGTTCGCGACCGGGCCGCCGCGCCGGTCCACGCGCTTCGCCCACCACAGCAGCGCGACGGTCGCGAAGAAGTACGGCACCGCGGACAACCAGCCCGTCTGCATCGTCGACATGCCGTGCGCCTTCAGCATCTGCGGCAGCCAGATGCCGATCCCGTACGACCCCATCGTGAAGCCGAACGAGATCAGCGCGAGCACGTACACGCGCACGTCGCGCAGCGCGACGCCGAAGCGCTTCTTGCGGCCGGCCGCCGCACCGTCGCGCTCGAACGCACGCAGCAGCGCGGCACGCTCGTCGTCCGACAGCCACGCGGCATTCGCCGGCGAATCGGACAGCAGCTTCAGCACGAGAAAACCGAGCGCACACGCCGGCAGCCCTTCGACGATGAACATCCATTTCCAGCCGGCCAGCCCGAGCGTGCCGTCGAGCTGCAGCAGCCACGTCGACAACGGGCCGCCGATCAGCGACGACAACGGCGTCGACACGGTGAACCACGCGAGCACACGCGTACGGTAGTTCGCCGGAAACCACACGGCGAGGAAGAAGATCACGCCCGGAAAGAATCCGGCTTCCCCGATGCCGAGCAGCAGCCGGATCGCATAGAAGCTCGTCGGCCCGGTCGCGAGCGCAGTCGCGGCCGCCATCAGCCCCCAGGTGATCATGATGCGGGCGAGCCAGCGGCGTGCGCCGAAGCGATACAGCGCGAGATTGCTCGGCACCTCGAACACGCAGTAGCCGGCGAACATGATCCCCGCGCCCCAGCCGAACTGCGTCGCGGTCAGCCCGAGATCGCGGTTCATCGTGAGCGCCGCGAAGCCGACGCTCGTGCGGTCCAGGTAGTTGAAGAAATACGCGAGCGCGAGCAGCGGAATGAAGCGCCACGCGGCCTTGCGCACGGCGCGTTGCTCGATCGACGCGTCGGTCTCGCGATCGGCGGCCAATGCCGGGGAAGCGGATGTCATGGTTGTCTCCGTGGATGGGGCGGTCCGCGCCCGTGCGTGGCACGGCCGGGACGCCCTTGTTCGTTCGATGAATCGCGGCCGCGCTACGCGCTCGCCAGTTCGTTCGGCGACGGCGCGCCGCCCGGTGCCGCGTCGTCCGCGCCATGCTGCCCCGCGACGACACCGGCTTCGATCAGCGCACGCGCGTCGTCCGGCGTGTAGCCGAGCTCGCCGAGCAACGCGCGCGTGTCCTGGCCGAGTGCGGGCGG
>NZ_JAAGPP010000154.1:0-20315 GCF_017104975.1 Burkholderia sp. Ac-20344 | reverse complement strand
GGCGCCGGCCGCATGGGCGGGGCGTGCGATGCCGCCGGCGAGCGGCGCGGCGGCGAGGGTGGCAAGACGCTGCAGCACGCGGCGGCGCGCCGGAATGGAAGAGGGGTTCATCGACGTCGTGTCCTCGGTGATCCGCGCGCAGGCGGCGCGGCTGCCGGGCAGGTTACGGAATCGGTTTCCGGCCGACAAACATCGAATCGTGCAATGCATATTCGCGCGGCGGCGGCCGGCCTGGCCGCCAACGCTGCACGCGGGCGTTCTTGTACGGGTCTTACGCGATCGACGGAACCGTCCGCAGGAACGCGCGTACCGCCGGCGCCTTTTCGAAGCGCCGGTGCGCGAGCGCCAGTTCCGACGTGATCGGCTTGCCGGCGATCGGCCGGTACACGACGCCCGGCAGCGACACGCAGCCGGCGAGCGCATCGGGAATCACCGCGACCCAGCCGTTCACGGACACGCACGCGAGCACCGCGAGCAGGCCGCCCGGGCGGGCGGCGATCAGCGGTGCGAAGCGGCCGCGGCGCGCGACTTCGAGCGTGCCGCGTTCCTGTTCGGGCACCGCGAAGCGCGCGTCGGCGAGGTCGGTCGCGCGAATGGCCGCCATCGACGCGTAGCGCGACCCGGCGGGCACGGCCGCGACGAATACATCGCGCTGCAGCGTGACGATCCGCAGGCCGCCGGGCAGCGGCAGCGGCGGGCGCACGTACGCGAGGTCGAGGCGGCCCGTGTCGAGCTGGTTCGCGACGTCGTCCATCGGCACTTCGCGCAGGTTCAGTTCGATGCGCGGGTGCGCGGCACGAAACGCGCCGACCGTGCGTTGCAACGTGCCCGAATACACGGCCGACGACACGTAGCCGATCTCGATCCGGCCGAGTTCGCCGCGCTCGGCCAAGGCGGCGAGTTCGCGGCCGCGCTGCAGGTGTTCGACCGCGGCGCTTGCCTCGGCGAGATAGGCCTCGCCGGCCGCGCTCAGCGTGACCGCGCGGCGCGACCGGTGAAAGAGGCGCACGCCCAGCACGCGTTCGGCCTCCTGGATCTGCCGCGTGAGCGCTGGCGGCGCCATGTCGAGCGCTTCGGCCGCGCGGGCGAAGTGCAGATGCTGCGCGACGCTCAGGAACGCGCGCACGTGGCGGAATTCGAGCCGATCCATGATTGCAATTTTCGTCAATAAAACAGCGTTGGCGTATCAATGACAGGCAATACCGGGCAAGCCTAGCATACGGCTCGATCATCCTGTTCCGGAGTAGCCGATGTCCCAGTCCTCACCGGCGTCGCGCGCGGGCGCGGCTGCCGCCTCGCGCACGGGCGCCCGCCTGCCCGCCGCCGCAACGCTTGCCGTCGCGTCCGCGACCTGTTCGCTGATCGTGCTCGACACGAACGTCGTCGCCGTGTCGCTGCCGAGCATCGCGCGCAGTTTCCACGCGAGCTTCGCCGATATCGAATGGGTCGTGAGCGCGTACATGACCGCGTTCGCCGCATGCCTGCTGCCGGCCGGCGGGCTCGCCGACCGCTTCGGGCGCAAGCGGATGCTCTTCGCGGGGCTCGCGCTGTTCTTTCTCGCGTCGCTCGGCTGCGGCATCGCGCCGTCGGCCGGCTGGCTGATCGCCGCGCGTGCGGTGAAGGGCGGCGGCGCCGCGCTGCTGCTGACGGCCGCGCTCGCCGTGATCGCGAACCGTTTTCCGGAAGGGCGCGAACGGGCGCGCGCGTGGGCGATCTGGGGCATGTGCATGGGGATCGCGACGGCCATCGCACCGCTCGTCGGCGGCGCGATCACGCAATGGGTCGGCTGGCGCTGGGTGTTCCTGCTGAACCTGCCCGTCTGCCTGCTGCTCGCGGCCGGCGCGCGCGTGGCGATCGACGAGTCGTGCGATCCGCACGCGAAACGCGTCGATGCGGCCGGCAGCCTGCTGTTCGGGCTCGCGCTCGCATCCGGCATCTGGGCGCTGATCGAAGTGCCGTCGCATGGCCTCGCGAGCTGGGCCACCGGTGCGCGGCTCGTGGCGTGCGTGCTGCTTGGCGGCGCGTTCGTGCAATTGCAGCGCGTCCGCGTTCACGCGATGGTCGATCTTGCCCTGTTCCGGCAACCGCGCTTCGTCGCGGCGGTGCTCGCGATGTTCGGCTATGCGGCGTGCGCGCAGGTGATGATGACGTTCCTGCCGCTGTACCTGCAGAACGCGTTCGGGATGTCGGCGATCGACGCGGGGCTCGGGATGCTGCCGTTCGCGTTCGCGATGATCGCCGGGCCGTCGCTCGGCGCGGCGCTTGCCGCGCGCGTGTCGTCCGGCGGCGTGCTGGCGGGCGGGCTCGCGCTGATCGGTGCGGGCAACCTCGCGACCGCGGCACTCACGGCTAGCGGCGACTACCGGCTCGTCGCGCTCGGCATGTTCGTGACGGGCTGCGGCGCGGGCATCATGAACGGCGACACGCAGAAGGCGATCATGGCGTGCGTGCCGCCGAACCGTACGGGCATGGCGTCGGGCATCAGCACGACGACGCGCTTCTCGGCGATCGTGACGGCCGTCGGCGTGCTCGGCGCGGTGCTGGCGGCGAGCACGCAGGCGCGGCTCGACCGGCTGCTGTCCGCCGCGCCTGGCCTGCGTGCGTTCGCCGATGCGCCGTTCATGTCGAGCCTGCTGGCCGGCGACCTGGCGCGGGCGCTCGAGCGCGTGCCGCCGTCGGCCGCCGGTGCGCTCGCGAAGGCGGCGCCCGTCGCGTTCGCGAGTGGGTTCGCCGATGCGCTGACGGTGAGCGGCGTGCTCGCGCTGGTTGCGGCCGTCGTTGCCTGGAAGTTGCTTGCACAACCGATGCGCGATGGCGCGTGACGCACGGCGCGGCACGCGATCGGCTGTTTTGCCGTGCTGCTTGTCGACGTAGCCTGAGCCGCGTATCGCCGTATTGGCCCGGCGTTGCGCCCGTCGATCGCGCCGGTCAATGCGATTTCGTCGCGAGGCGGTGGATGCGTGCCGCATGGGCGATACGCCGCGGGTGCGACGCATGGCAATGCGTCGCCTGCCGGCGGCGCGTGCGTCGAGCAGGCTCAGGTGTATCGGCCGCGGCTGGCGTGCCGTTCCGCGCGTCCGCGTCCGCGATTGCGCCGGCCGCAACCGCCGCAACGGCCGCAACGGCCGGTTGCATCGCCTCCGCTTCGAGCCACGCGCGCGTCGCTTCCGCGATCAGCCCGCGCAGCCAGCGCACGCCTTCGGCGCACGCGCCCGATTCGTTCCAGGTCATCCGGTACACGATGTCCGGCGGTTCGGCCGGCAGTGCGACGGCGGCGAGCGGCAGCAGCTTCGCATAGTGCCGCGCGAGCCGGTAGGTGGTGGTCAGGAGCATGTCGGTGCGCACGAGCGCATGCGCGGCGAGTTCGAAGTGCGGCAGCGTGACGACGATCCGCCGCCGCAGGCCCACCCGTTCGAGCTGCTGGTCGATCGCGCCGGACGCTTCGAGCCACGACGGCGTCGGGCACAGCTGCGGCGCTTCGGTAAAATCGGCAGCGGTCATCGTGCCGCGCCGCGCGAGCGGATGCGTCGCGCGCATCAGGCACACGACGCGATCGTCGAACAGGTCGTCCTGCCGGAACCGCGACGAGCGCGCGGGGCGATTGTCGATCACGACGTCGAGCTCGCCGTCGGCCAGCGCGCGCTCGTCGTCGAAGCCGTCGCCGAGCGGATGGAACACGAGCTGCGCGTTGGGCGCGCGTTCGCGGAACAGCGCGACGAGCTTCGGCACGAACAGCACGTTCAGGTAGTCGGGGCAGCCGATCCGGTAAGTGCGCACCGACGTGCGTGCGTCGAACGTCGGCTGCTGGATGCGGATGAAGTCGATCACGCGCAGCGCGTTGCGCAGCGGTTCGATCAGCCGCGCGCCGAACTCGGTCGGCACCATCCCGTAGCGGCTGCGCACCAGCAGCGGATCGCCGAGCAGCGTGCGCAGGCGCTTGAGCGCGGCGCTCGTCGCCGGCTGCGACATGTTCAGGCGCACGGCCGCACGCGACACGGTGCGCTCGGTCAGCAGCACGAGCAGGATGCGCATCAGCCGCGCATCGAGCACGTCGAGCGCGCCCGCGGCGTCGGACGCGTCGCGGGGCAGTGCGTTCGGGCCTACTGGGTCCCGCATGCCGATAACCCTCCCGGCGACCCGGCGCCCGCGCGCGACGCAGCAGCGGGCCGGCGGCGCGTCATTGTGCGAAGGTGCCCGGCCAGCCGACGATCCGCTTCGGGCGCGGCGGCGCGTACGTGCGGACCTTCGACGTCTTCAGCTTCAGGCGCACCAGCGACTCGGCGAGCGCGACCGCGGCCGATACGCCGTCGACGACCGGCACGCCCGTGCATTCCTCGATCTGCCGGTCGAGGCCGGCCATCCCGCCGCAGCCGAGGCAGATCACTTCCGCGTGATCGTCCTTCACCGCACGCTGCGCCTGGCCGACGATCGACTCGATCGCGCGGGCCGGGTTCTCCTCGAGTTCGAGCACCGCGAGGCCGCTCGCGCGTACCGACGCGCAGCGCGCGTCGAGCCCGGCGAGCTTCAGGCGATCCTCGATCAGCGGCACCGTGCGGTCGAGCGTCGTGACGACCGAGTAGCGGTGGCCGAGCAGCATCGCGACGCTCGCGGCCGCTTCGGTGATGTCGACGACGGGCACCGTCAGCAGTTCCTGCAGGCCTTCGCGGCCGTGTTCGCCATAGCCGGCCTGGATTACCGCGTCGTACGGCGCGTCGTAGCTCAGCACGCGATCCATCACGGCGATCGCCGCGAGGTAGCTCTCGAAGTTGCCTTCGACCGATTCCGCGCCGAAGCGCGGCGTCAGCCCGACGATCTCCGTGCCCGGCGACGCGGCGGCCTGCGCCTGCGCGGCGATCGCGTCGGTGATCGACTCGGTCGTGTTGACGTTGACTACCAGGATCCTCATTGCGACTCCGTATGCATGTGTTTCAGTGTTCGGCGCAGGCGACCGCGATGGGTTCGCCCGAGCGCTCCTCGTAGTGCCGTTTGCGATCGGCCAGCAGCCAGTACACGCTGCCCGCGATGGCCGCGCCGAGCAGCCACGAGAACGGCGTCATCGCGCTGAAGGCCGGCACGACGGCGAGCGTGATCGAGATCAGCGCGGACGGCACGAGCGCGGCGAGCGCCTTGCGGTTCACGCCGCGCGTGTAGAAGTAGGCGCCGGTCGGCGCTTCGGTATAGAGGTCGGGCACGTTCACGCGCTGCTTGCGCACGAGCCAGTAGTCGACCGTGATGATCCCGTACAGCGGGCCGAGCAGCGCGCCGAGGCCCGACAGGAAGTAGACGATCACGATCGGGCTGTTGTACAGGTTCCACGGCAGGATCAGCACGGCGACCGTTGCGCTGATCAGGCCCGCGCGGCGGAACGACAGGCGATGCGGCGCGAGGCTCGTCAGCACGAAGGCGGGGGCGACGAAGTTCGCCATGATGTTCACGGCGACCGTCACGATCAGGAACGCGAGGCAGCCGAGCACGAGGAACAGCTTGTTCGGCACCGTCGCGATGATTTCCGTCGGGCTGTGGATGATGTGGCCGTTCAGCTTGAACTGCGCGCCCGCGAGCACGAAGCTGATCGTCGCGAACACGAGGATGTTGACCGGCAGGCCCCAGAAGTTGCCCACGCGCACCGTCTTCGCGCTCGGCGACGAGCGCGCGAAATCGCAGAAGTTGAGCACCAGCGTGCCGTAGATCGCGAGCCACAGCGAGCCGCCCGCGAAGATTTCCGTCCACATCCTGAAGCCGGTCAGCGGCTTGCCGATCGACATCGCGAGCTGGCCACCGGTGCGGCTGAACATCCACGCGGCGAGCGACAGCGTCGTGACGAGGATGACCGGGCCGGCCAGCCCCTCGTACTTGCGGACCATTTCCATCCCGTACGTGAGGATGCCGATCTGCACGAGCCAGATCGCGACGAACGTGACCCAGCCAAGCGTCGACAGCCCGAGGATCGCATCCTGGTCGAATGCGGCGAGGCCCGGCCAGATCGCGGTGAGCAGCACGCGCAGCACGACCGACGCGAGATAGGTCTGGATGCCGAACCAGGCGATCGCGATCACCGCGCGAATCATCGCGGGCAGCAGCGCGCCGTAGATGCCGAAGCTCATCCGGCTGATCACCGGGAACGGCACGCCGGTTTTCTGGCCCATGTAGCCGGTGAGGTTCATGAAGCCGTAAACGAGCACCGCGCCGATCGCGAGCGATGCGAGCATCTGCCAGCCCGACAGGCCGAGCGCGAACAGCCCGATCGCGAACGAATAGTTCGCGATGTTGTGCACGTCGTTGGTCCACAGCGCAAAGATGCTGTAGCGGCCCCACGTGCGGCCCTCGGCCTTGGTGGGCGCGAGGTCGGCGTTGTGCAGCCGCGGGCTCAGCGCGGGGTCGTGCGCGGCCGAATCGGTTCGATGCGATGCGTCGTCCGCGCCGAGCACGATGCCCGGGCGGTGGGTGGCTTCCAGTTGCACGCCGTTGTCTCCTTCCATGTGCGGGGCGCGAAGCCGGCAGCGTGGGAACGCTGCGCCGGCCCGGCCGCCGTGGACGTTATGTCTCGGATTTGTTCGCGAGTATGGAAGGCCGGCACGGTGATGGGAAATTAAATATTCGGCTGGACGTCATTTGAAAAATGAATGGAAGGCGGGTGCCGCCGACGGCCGGTAAGGCACGGGAATTGCGCGCCAGCGGGTTCCATTCACATCGACATCAGCGGAGGTGTCATGCAGCGATATTCACTTCGTCATGTATCGCGAGCCCTCTTCGCCGGCATTCTCATTGCGGGCCTGGCGGCAGGCGTGGGCTGCCAGAAGAAGAGCGACAGCGGCGGCCCGAGCTCGGACACGAGCGCCACGGGCGGCATGTCGGCCGCGCCGTCGGGCATGCCGGGTAGCGGTGCGGCCGGCGGCGGCGCGAGCATGCCGGGCGCGGCCTCCGCGCCGGGCGGCGCGAGCGGCGGCTGACGCGCGTTCGACGTCGGATACCGTGCCCGCGGCACGTACGCCGGGTGGCGTGCGTGCGCGCGGTTGCGCACGTGAAAGATTTGCAAGGACCGTTGTAGCGATTTCCGGACCGGCGGCGACAGCATGACGCCGGCGTACGCCGGCCGGGCAAGGAGGTGCGATGCAGAACGCGGGATCGAACCCTACCCCGGAAAAGCAGCGGGAACAGATCGAGCAGAGCCCGGTGAAGACGCCGGCGGCCGGCGACATGCCCGACGCGGCGACGCAGGCGGCGCAGGTCGCGCGGCGTCCGCTGACGCCCGAAGCGATTGCCGGGAAAATGCCGACCGGCTTGCCGCCGATCGACGTCGACGCGCATGCGGTCGAAAGCGGCGATCCCGTGCGCCGGGCCGCCGGCCGGATCGTCACGCTCGACAACGCGAACATGGCGATGACCGACAACACGGTCGACGTCGACGGCAAGGGCATGGAAGCCGCCGTGGGCGCATCGAAGTGGCACGACAACGTGATCTATTCGAACGCATCGCTGGACGACGCGGTCGAGACGCCCGACGAAGGGCTCGGCGGGATCGAAAGCCGGCCGTCCGGCAACATGCCCCAGATCGCGACGCGGCCGGGCTGGCGCGTACGCCATGTCGGCGATGTCGACATCGAGCACGGCGACGGCACGCGCGCCGAGCATGTGATCGCCCTGGAGCGGAGCAACTGACCGCGTGGCGAAAGGCGCGGCGGGCGGCGCCATCGCGCCGGCCGCCGCAACCGTTTGCAATCCTTACTGCGGACCCAGTTCCTGCGCGGACGTATCGGCGTCGTTGCCCTGCGCAACCAGCACGTGGATATCGTTCGGCGTGACGTCGCCGACTCCGCCCGACGGAATCGTCAGCAGCAGCCAGTCGGCGTTGTTGTTGATGGTGACCGGTGCGGTCTTGAGGATCGGCGTCTTGCTGCCGGCCGTCGTGACGATCACCTGGTAGCTGCCGCCGTTCAGGTAGATCGAATCCTGCGTCGATGCCGGCACTGCGTTCTGGTAGGCCGCGCCCGCGAGCGTCGGGCTCTGCGTCGCGATGTCGGTGCCGGGCGGGACGACGTACAGGTCGACGTTCTGCGCGTTCGGCGACGCGTTGAAGCTGCGCACGCGCGCCTTGTCCGACAGCAGGCCCTTGTCGTACGGATCGTCGATCACCGAGATCAGCGACGTCGTGCTCGGCAGCGCGATCGTCGTGTAGTGATGGCCATTGGCCGCGCTGAACGATTGCGCGGCGATGGTCGTCGTCGTGCCGGAGACGTCGTAGCTCGCGTTCTGCGTGCCCGAGTCGACGTCGTGATAGCGCGTCACGCCCTTGTACGCAATACCCGACTGGTCGAGCTTCGCGTTCAGGTAGTAGTCGAGGTTCGGCCCGGCCGGCACCGCGTTGATGAAGCGCGCCTGCGGCTTCGAGATGCCGAGCTCGGTGCCGACGTCGTTGCCGTCGCCGCCACATGCCGCGAGCATGGAAACGACCGAGCACAGGGCTGCCAGTGTTCGTATTGATCTCATGTTGTCCTCTCGTTCAGGGAACCTGCTTGCGACGCGGGATCGCCGCGCGAAGGGTCGAGCGGTGTGCGGCGCCGGTTGAGGGAAAGATGCTGTCCGCCGGATTGGCGGGCGCGTGAATGGCGCAAGCGATGTGCCCGCGTGGCGAATGGCGGCGGGAAGCAGTGGCGGGAAGCAGTGGCGAGAGGCAGTGGCGAGAGGCAGTGGCGAGAGGCAGTGGCGGGAAGCGGTGGGGGGAAGCGCGCACGCGCCGGCGTGGCGGCGTGCGCGGGGCGAGGCAGGTCGCGTGGGGCGGGCCGTGCGGTCGGCGCGGTTGTAAAAATGACCGCGCCGCGCGGGCGACGCGCTGCGTCAGCGGTTCACGAGCCGGGCCGGATACGCGAGCGCGAGGGCGCAGCCGACCACCATGCACGCGGCGAACCCATACAGCCCCGCGCTTTGCGAATGGAACGTGTCGCGCAGCCAGCCGATGAAATAGGTGCTGCCGAACCCGCCGAGATTCGCGATCGAGCACGCGAACGCGATCCCGCCGGCGGCGGCCGAGCCCTTCAGGAACGTCGAAGGCAACGCCCAGACGACCGGCATTGCGGCGGCCGCGCCCGCATTGATCAGCGAGAACAGCAGCACCGTCCCGACCGTGCCGTGCGACGACGAGGCCGCAATCGCCAGCGCGACGGCCGACACCAGGAACGGCACGACGATATGCCAGCGGCGCTCGCGCGCACGGTCGGAACTTGCGCCGCAGTACAGCGTGGCGAGCACGGCCGCGGCATTCGGGATCACCATCAGCCAACCGATGTGATACGCGTCCTTCACGCCCGTGTCGCGCAGGATCGTCGGCAGCCAGAAGCTCACCGCATAGAGGCCGAGCAGCACGCACAGGTCGATCAGGCCGAGCGCCCACACCTTCGGATCGGAGAACGCCTTGCCGAGCGCATGGCTCTTGTTGCCGGACGGATCGGCGTCGAGGTTCGTACGCAGCGCGTGTTTCTCGTCGGCATTCAGCCACGGCGCGGATTCGATGTCGTTGGGCAGCCAGCGCAGCACCGCGAAGCCGAGCAGCACAGACGGCAGCGCTTCGAGCAGGAACAGCCACTGCCAGCCGCCGAGCCCGTGCGCGCCGTCGAATGCACGCATGATCCACCCGGAGATCGGGCTGCCGATCATGCTCGACAACGGCAGACCGACCATGAACAGCGCGACGATCCGCGCGCGGCGTGCATCGGGATACCACTGCGTCAGGTACAGCAGCACGCCGGGCAGGAAGCCGGCCTCGGCCGCGCCGAGCAGGAAGCGCACGATATAGAACTGCATCGGCGTGTGCACGAACATCGTCGCACCCGACAGCAGGCCCCACGTGATCATGATCCGCGCGATCCACAGCTTCGCGCCGACGCGTTGCAGCACCAGGTTGCTCGGGACTTCGAACAGGATGTAGCCGGCGAAGAACAGGCCGGCGCCGAGCCCGTACACGGTATCGCTGAACTTCAGCGCGTCGAGCATCTGGAGTTTCGCGAGCCCGATGTTGATGCGGTCGAGATAGGCCGCGAAGTAGCACAGGCAGAAGAGGGTGATCAGGCGCAGCGTGACCTTGCGATACAGATTGCCGTGCGGCGCATCGTCGGGGGAAACGGCGGCGCTCGGGTGTGCGGTAGACATGGGATTGCCCCTGTTCGAATGTGACGGATGAATGGGTGGCCGATCGACGCGAGCGGACGTTCCGCTGCGCACTGGAGTCTGTATATCACGGCAATTAAATAGCGTACACACTAGAAAATACCGAATCGCACAGGCACGATTCCGGCCACGAGGAGGTAAGCATCTGCATGATAAAAACCGCGTGTTTGACGCGGTTTTGATGGCGATTCATCCGCGTCTAATGGGGTCGTTAAGGCACGGAAGCATGCACAAAATTCGTGCGTATGCACTTAAAAGTAAAGCGTGTGCGCGAAAGTCTGGCGATGCGCGCAAGCACGTGCGCGGCAGCCGGTTCGACCGTGCGCAGCCGGTTGTCGCGTCGACGCGCCCGGCGGGCAATGTGCAGCCGTCAGGCGTTTGTCAGGCGCGCTGCGCGCGGGGCACCGCGAATCCTGATGCACCGCAATGAAGCGGCAACCCGGCTGCCGGTCGGGCCGAATGGAGGGTGTACACTGCTTGTCTTTCACTGATATGCGGCACGGGCCTTTACTTTCATGGCGTCTTCCAAGGATTCCTACGACTTTCACGACCAGGTCGGGCACCTGCTGCGCCGCGCGTATCAGCGGCACGTGTCGATCTTCCAGGAAGCGATCCCCGATTCCGATCTCACGGCCGCGCAGTTCGTCACGCTGTGTGCAGTCAAGGAGCGCCAGGCGTGCTCGCTGAACGACATCGTCAAGGCGACCGCGATCGACCAGGCGACGATCCGCGGCGTGGTCGATCGCCTGAAGGCGCGTGCGCTGATCGAGGTGCTGCCCGATCCGAACGACGGCCGCAAGCTGATCGTGCGCGCCACCGCGACCGGCCTCGCGCTGATCGACCGCACGGTGCCGTTCGCGCGGCAGGTGACGGAGCGCACGTATGGCGCGCTCAATCCGGGCGAACGGGTTGCGCTGCAGTTCCTGCTGCGCAAGATGATGGAAGAAGACGGCGACGCATGATGCGCGCCGCCAGCCGGTCGGCAGTCGTGCCCGTGCGGCCGGCCTGTCTGCCGGCCGGCTCGATCCCGTGATGAAGCCCGGGATCGCTACACCGCGTCGGTTGCCACCTGCGCACCGGCCGCGTCGGCCGTCATCAACCGGCCAGCGCCGCGTAACGCGGCCCGGATCGTCTCCGGCGTAAACGGCGGCGCGTAGAGCCGCACGCCGGTCGCATCGAACAACGCGTTCGCGACGGCGGCAGGGCCCGGCACCGACGCCGATTCTCCCGCGCCGAGCGGCGGCTCGCCTTGCCTCGGCATCAGCACGACATCGACGTCCGGCACTTCCGCGAAGGTGAGAATCGGATAGCTCGCCCATTCGCGCGATGCGACCTTGCCCTCGGCGAAGCGCACGCGCTCCTTCAGCGTGCGGCTCAATACCTGGATCACGTTGCCGTGGATCTGGTGGCGCACGCCATCGGGGTTGATCATCGTGCCCGTGTCCTGGCCGACCGTGACGCGTTCGATGCGGATCTCGCCCGACACGCGATCGACGCTCAGGTCGACGATCCACGCCGACCACGCCGCGCCGAAGCCGGGGAAGCGGCTGTGCACGTAGCGCGCGTAAGCGATGCCGCGGCCGTGCACGAGGCGCGACGTAGCGGGTTCGTGCGGCGTGCGCCGCACGCGCGGCGTCCAGCCCGCGCGGTCAGCCACGGCCTGCAGCAGTTCGGTCGCGCGCGTGTCCTGCAGATGGCGCAGCCGGAACGCCAGCGGGTCGACGCCGGTCAGCGCCGCGCATTCGTCGACGAACGCATCGTGCGCGAACGAGTTCGGCAACGCCGACACGCCGCGCAGCCACGACGCGCGCACGAGCGGCGCGAGATCCTCGCAGACGAAGCGGCGATGCGGGCTCGCATACGGCGACACGGCCGTGCGGTCGCCCATCTCGAACACGCGCGGCTCGGGCGCGATCGTGCCGGTCAGCAGCGCCGCGAGCAGCGGCGCGTCGTTCGACGGGTAGCGCGTCGTGAAGTCGTAGCCGAGCAGGCGGCCGTCGCGCGTGACGGTGCCCGTTACCTGCATCGACTGGCCCGCGCCTTTCGGTTCCCACAGATGTTCGTCCGCACGCGACAACTGCACGCGCACCGGGCGGCCGACCGCGCGCGACAGCAGCAACGCGTCGCCGCATACGTCGTCCGCGCCGTTGCGGCCGTAGCAGCCGGCCGCTTCCATCCGCACCACGTCGAAATCGGCTTCGTCGCGTGCGACGAGTGTCGCGAGGTCGTAGCGCAGCGACACGGGATTCTGCGTGCCGGACCACACGGTGATCCGGCCATCGCCGGGCTCGCGGTAGTCGGCGAGCGCGCACGACGGGCCGATCGAGCCGTGCATCTGGAACGGCCACGCATAGGTGCGCGACAGCGTGATCGTGTCGGGCTGCGCACGCGCCGCGTCGACGTCGCCTTCGTCGAGCAGCACGCGGCGTCTGGCCGGCGCGGCGGCGATAGCGGCAGCCGGCGCGTCGAGCGGCGGCAGCGCGGGAAGCGGCCGCCACGTCACGCGCAGCTGGCGCGCCGCGCGGATCGCGTGCTCCTCGCGCTCGGCCACCACGCCGACGAAATCGCCGAGCGCGACGACGGCCACCCGCCCCGGCACGTCGGCCACCGATGCGCGATCGACGTCGACGAGCGATGTGCCGACGAAGGCGCCGCTGTCGTGGCCCGCATACGGCGGCCGCACGACGCGGCCGTGCAGCATGCCCGGCACGCGCATGTCGTGCACGAACGTGAGCTCGCCGGTTGCCTTCGCGGGCAGGTCGACGCGCGGCGACGACCGGCCGACGATCCGGTAGTGCGCGGGATCCTTCGTACGGGTGTTCAGGTCCAGCGTCAGCGCGATCCGGCGCATGGCGACGAGCGTGGCGAACGTTGCCGTTTGCTCATCGGCCGAAATCGATCCATCCTCGACGGCCAGCCGCTCCGCGTCGACGCCGAACCGTTCGGCGGCAAGCGCCAGCAGTGCATGGCGCGCCTGCGCGGCCGCGCAGCGCAGCGGCGTCGCGGAAATCTGGATCGTCGCGCTCGCGATGGTCGGGCCCTGGTTCGGTGTCGCGGCCGTGTCGCCGAGCACCATCGTCACGCGCGCGGCCGGCACGTCGAGTTCCTCGGCGACGATCTGCGCGAGCGACGTGCGGATACCGGTGCCGAGATCGACATGGCCGTTGAACGCGAGGATGCGGCCGTCGTCGAGAATCGCGACGAACACTTCCGGCAGCGCCGGCACATAGGACGACAGGCTGCCCGGCTGTCCGGGCGCCGGCTTGACGGGCGGCGCGGGCGGCCGGACCACGGTCAGGCAGCCGTTGCGCGCGAGCAGTTCGGAGCGGTTCACGGATGAAGGATCCTGTCGAGGAAGCGGCGGCGCGCGGCCGGCTGCGGCGTACGCGGGGCGAGGCGGCTGGTGGCCCGGGCGTCGTGTTCGCACGGTGCGTCGAGCGCAATGGCGGTGGCCGTCGCGAGCGCGCGCGACGCCAATCTAGGCCGCCAAAAGCGCAGCGTCAATCGCGCGGGCGGGCGCCGGCCGGTCGCGCCGCCGGCCCGCCGCGCCGATTCAGCGGTTGCGCGCCTGCACCGCATCGATCGCCGCGATCGCATCGTCGAGCGGCATCACCGCCGCGTATTTCTGCTGCATGTCGAACAGGTTCGCGTCGTGCGGCGCGATCGCGCGATCGCCGACGCAGTCGGCGAGCACGAGCGGGCGGAACCCGTGCGACATCGCGTCGACGACGCTCGCCCGCACGCAGCCGCTCGTCACGGCGCCCGCGACCAGCAGCGTCTGCACCGCGCGCTGCGCGAGCCACGGCGCCAGTTGCGTGCCGAAGAATGCCGACGGCACGGTCTTGCGCACGACGAGTTCGCCTTGCGCGGGCGTGAGTTCGGGCACGATCGCGCTGTTCGGATGGTGTTCGGTCAGCGTCGCCATGCCGGGCACCTTCAGCGAGAACACGTTGTCGTCGCTGCCGTCGTCCGCATACACGATGCGGCTGTGCGCGACGGGCCAGCCGCGTTCGCGCGCCAGCGCGAGCGCATGCGTCGTGCGCGCGATCGCCGGCGCGATGTTGCCGCCGCCGAACGTCGCGGGATCGGCGAAGCCGACCACGAAGTCGACGATCAGCAGGCCGATGTTGCCGTGCGGCGGCAGCGGCGTGCCGAAACCCTGCTGGCGATAGACGTTCGCTTCGGCGTGACGGGAAAGATCGTTCATGGTGTCGGGGGGGGGCTCGTCGGTCAGGCGGGTTGGTCGGTCACGCGGCCGTCGCGCACGACGGTTGCGCCGTCGAGTTCGACCGTGCAGCGGCGCAGCGGGATGTCGATGTGGCAGGTGGTCGTGCGGTTGCCGCCGCCTTCGTTGTTCGGGCCGAGCGAGAACAGGAAATTGCCCTCGAACGCGCGCGCGTCCATCCCGATCGTCGCCTCGCGGTCGTACAGCCCGAGCGTCGACCAGCGCGCGCGCGGCTGCAGCCCCCAGCCGATATGCGAGATCGCATAGCCTTCGGGGTCGGCGAACGTCTCCATGTAGTCGCGCAGCAGGTCGGCATCGACGCCGCCTTCGATGCGGGTCGCATAGCCGCCTTCGACGGTCAGCGCGATCGGTTCGCTCACGTAGTGCTTCTGCGGCAGCAGGATGTCGCCGCGATCGATCACGATCGTGCCGCGCGCGGTGCGGTCGTTCGGGTAGGTCAGCGCGAAGCCGCTCGGCCAGTGGTCCCAGCGGCCCGGTGCGTCGACGAAGCCGTATTCGGCCGTGGGCGGGAACTCGCCGAGCGGGCACACGAGCGCGGTGCCGGCCGCCGACGTCACGCGCATCTCGCGGGCGGCAGCGATCTGCTTCGCCGCGGCGAGCACGCGCGTGCGGTCGGCCAGCGTCGGCACCATCCGCACGAGCACTTCGGGCGGCTCGACCGCGAGCAGGATCTTCGTGCCGGATTTGAGGATGTCGTGCTGTTCGGGCGAGAACAGCAGCGTCATCAGGTCGAGCACGAGGTCGCTCTCGCGCAGCGCGGCGATCGCGGCCTTGTTGCCGGTGAGCGGCGTCGTGCCGAGATACGCGAGCGGGTCGCGGCTGAACGCCTTGTCGCCGTTCACCGGCGGCAGGTCGAGCCGGTTGACGATCGCGCCCATCGATTGCGTCGCGATCAGTGCGCACGACAGCGTCTGCGGGTGGGTGGCCGCGCTCGTCAGGATCGTGACGGTCTGGCCCGGTTCGAGGCGCGACAGCGTGAGCACCTGCTTCCACGCGTCGATCAGTTGAGTGTCGCTGACTGGCATCGTCGGCTCCGGTAAAGGCGTGAAGGAAAGGGGCGGGCGCCGCGCGATCAGGCCGCGAGCGGCGCGCCGAGGAAATCGCCGAACGCCGCGTAGAAGCCCGGCGCGTTGTCCCACGGAATCATGTGGCCGGCGTCGGGCACGCGCACGTGCCGCATCGACGGCGTCGCGCGCTGCAGTTCGGCGACATCGTCGTCGCGCACCACGTCGCCGCGTTCGGCCGTGATCAGCAGCGACGGCACGGCCAGTTGCGCCGCGTCCGCGTGGAAATCGTCGGTGTGGAAGCCTTCGTACGACGCGCGCACCGCGCGCTCGTCGCAGGTGTGCAGCCATTCGGCGCGCAACTGCAGTTCGGCGTCGGTCCAGGTCGGGCAGAACGCGCGCATGCCTTCGGCATTAGTGCCGGCGCGCGCGAGCGCCATCGAATCGATGTACCAGGGCAGCTTGCCCGGATAGTCGCGGCGGTTCGGGCCCGACACGGGCGGATCGACGAGCACGACCGATTCGAGCCCGCGGATGCCGCGCCGCGCCGCGCGCGCGGCGATCCGCGCGCCCATCGAATGGCCGACGACGCTCGTGCGCGGCAGGCCGAGCGCGGGGACGAGCGCCGCGATGTCGTCAGCCTGCGCATCGAGGCCGTAGTCGAGCGACGGCGACGCGTCGGACAGCCCGCGGCCGCGCACGTCGAGCACGTAGGTATCGAACGCCGCGCCGAATACGTCGCCGACGAAACCCCACGTGATCGCAGGGCTCGTGATGCCGGGAATCAGCACGATCGCCGGGCGCGAGGCGCGCGCGCCGGTCGCGCCGCCGTAGCGCAGGTAGTGCTGGCGGATGCCGTTCGCGCGGATGTTCGCGCCGTACAGGAAAGTCGAGGACATGAATGGACTCCGTCGGAAGGGCCGCGCTCAGTACGCGCCGGAGAGCAGCGCGCCCGCGCCGGGCACGATCGGCTCGAGGTCGAGCTCGCACAGCATCGCGTAGGTCGTCGCGATCGCAGCCGTGATCACGGGCTTGCCCGTCATCGCCTCGACCTTCGCGACGGCCGGCAGCGACGGCATCTGCACGCAGGCGGACAGCACGATCGCGTCGGCGTCCTGGTACGGCAGCGTCTTCACGATGTCGGGCAGGCGCGCCGGGTCGTGACGGCCGACGTCGAGGTTGTCGGGAATCTCCAGCGCGCGGTACGCGAGTACTTCAAAGCCCTCGTTGCGGATGTAGTCGACCACGAGTTCGGTCAGCGGCAACATGTACGGCGCGACGACCACGATCCGCTTCGCGCCGATCACCTTCAACGCATCGACGAGCGCGCCCGCACTCGTCAGCACCGGCGCCTGCGCGCCGTTGTCGGCCGTGTGCTTCGTCAGGCGCGCCTGCGACACGCGGTGGTAGCCGTGTCCCATTGCCATGATCGCGACCAGGCACGCGTAGCCGAGCACGTCGACGCGCGCATCGCTCAGTTCCACCGCGCAGCGGTCGGATTCGGCATCCATCGCCGCGAGTTCTTCCTTGACGACCTTCTTCATCCGCATCCGGCTCGAGTGATACGTGAAGCGCTCGGGGCGGATCGCTTCGCGCAGCCGCAGCATCGCGGGAATCTCGGTTTCCATCGTCGTGTTGGAACTCGGCACGATCTGGCCGATGCGGTAGGTCTTGCTCATGACGGGAGGCTCCGTGTCGGTAAGGGTGGGGCGGCACGCTGGCGCGGGATCGCCGGATGTCGAGCAAAGTCTAGTGTGTACATTTGAAAATGGCAATGGATCAAAATGACGTCGATCGTGCGTCAACCGCTTATGCGTGCGGATATTCGACGATTTATTGGTGTTTTCCCGAATGTCATTGCAGCGCGCGACAATCCTCTTGTCCTGAATAAATTGAGTGTGTACGCTAAATAAACGCCATTCAATCCGCCCGTTCTCGCGCCGTATCCGGCGACGGGCCCACGATCAGGAGATCCGCATGAGCACACCCCGTATCGCAATCATCGGCGCCGGTCTCGGCGGCACGGCCGCCGCGGCGCTGCTTCAGCGCGGCGGCTACGACGTCGCGCTGTACGAGCAGGCTCCGGCGTTCTCGCGCCTCGGCGCGGGCATCCACCTCGGCCCGAACGTGATGAAGATCATGCGGCGCATCGGCTGCGAGGACGCGCTGGAGACGATGGGTTCGCATCCGGATTTCTGGTACAGCCGCGACTGGCAGACGGCCGACGTGCTCGCGCAGATCCCGCTCGGCGACTACGCGCGCAAGGCCTACGGCGCGAGCTACCTCACCGTGCATCGCGGCGATTTCCACGCATTGATGACGCAGGCGGTCACGCCCGGCACGATCCGCTTCGGCAAGCGGCTCGCGGCGGTGGAGGACGCCGGCGACGCGGTGCGCCTGACGTTCACCGACGGCAGCGTCGAGACGGCCGACATCGTGATCGGCGCGGACGGCGTGAATTCCCGGATCCGCGAGCACCTGCTCGGCGCGGAACCGCCGCGCTATACGGGCTACGTCGCGCACCGCGCGGTGTTCCCGGCGTCGCTGCTCGGCAACAAGCCGTACGACATGTGCGTGAAGTGGTGGTCGGAGGATCGCCACATGATGGTCTACTACGTGACCGAGAAGCGCGATGAGTATTACTACGTGACCGGCGTGCCGCAGGCCGAATGGCCCGAAGGCGTGTCGATGGTCGACAGCAGCCGCGACGAAATGCGCGAGGCGTTCGCGGGTTTCCACACCGACATCCAGCACCTGATCGACGTGTCGCCGTCGATCACCAAGTGGCCGCTGCTCGAACGCGATCCGCTGCCGCTGTGGAGCCGCGGCCGCCTCGTGCTGCTCGGCGACGCGTGCCATCCGATGAAGCCGCACATGGCGCAGGGCGCGGCGATGGCGATCGAGGATGCCGCGATGCTCGCGCGCTGCCTCGACGAAGTCGGCGTCGGCGATTACGCGGGTGCGTTCGCGCTGTACGAGGCGAATCGCGCGGCGCGCGCGTCGAAGGTGCAGCTCGTGTCGCACAACAACACGTGGCTGCGCACGAACGAGGATCCGTCGTGGGTATTCGGCTACGACGTGTTCGACGTGCCGCTCGTCTCGCCGTCGCGCGACAGCGTCGCGGCGGTGGCCTGACGCGTACATGGTGCCCGCGCCGGGCGGCGCTTCGCCGTCGCCGTCGCGCGCCGATGCGCCGGTACGTACGCATTTCGGCGTGTTATATGTCAGGCGCGCGCCGGCGGGCGCCAGCCGGCGGCAGTGCCCGCTGCCGGCCCCCTCGGCCCGCGCGCCGCATTCCGGATCCCTTCATGTCCCATCCCGCTTCTCCGTCGCGGCCGCTGGCGTTTCGCGTGAACGGCATGCCGCACACCTTCGACGAGGCCGCGCCCGACGCGCCGTTGCTGCTGGTCCTGCGCAACGACTGCGCGCTCAACGGCCCGAAATACGGCTGCGGGCTCGGGCAGTGCGGCGCATGCACGGTGCTGGTCGACGGGCAGGCGACGCGTTCGTGCGTCGTGCCGGCCGCCGCCGCGAGCGGGCGCGACGTCACGACGCTGGAAGGGCTCGGTTCGCGCGACGCGCCGCATCCGATCCAGCGCGCGTTCATCGACGAGCAGGCCGCGCAATGCGGTTATTGCCTGAACGGGATGATCATGAGCACGAAGGCGCTGCTCGACCGCGACCCCGCACCGGACGATGCGGCGATCCGCGATGCGTTGCGCTTCAATCTCTGCCGCTGCGGTACGCACCTGGAGATCATCCGGGCCGTGCATCGCGCGGCACGCTATCTGCGAGGCGGCGATGAAGCCTGACGCAGGCTTGCCTGTCGTACCGGCGCGCGTGACGGTGCCCGAGCCGCACGATGACGTCGGGGCCGATGCATTGCACGCGTACCACGCACGCTACACATGGCCGATGGGCGATGCACACGCGCAGGCATCGCTCGATGTCGAAACGCGCACCGCGGCCGACGGGCGGATGACGGCCTGGCGCTATCGCGCGCAGGCGGCCGGTACGGACGTGGCAGCGGACGATCGTCAATTGCCGCACGATGAAGCAGCCGAAGGCGCGGATACCGGCCCCGCCGCGCCGTTCGCTTACCGGCACGCGCAGACGTCGATCGAACTCGCCGACACCGGCCACGCGATTCCCGGCCACGCGCACGTGTTCGCGCGCGAATCCTTCGTCGACGAACTCGCGGGCGCGTTGCGGCGCGACCCGGTCGCGTTGCGCCTGCAGCATCTCGATGCGGCGCGGGATGCGGGGCCGCGCGAGATTATCCGGATGGTCAGCGAGCGCGCTGCGTGGGGCGTGCCGGCTGCGGTCGATTCGGATGCCCATGCGCGCCTGAGCGGGCGCGGCTTCGCTTTCGATGGCGCCGCAGCACTGTCCGGCAACACACCGCCGCCAGCCGACGCGAGACGCGACGGCGACGCGCGCTGGTCCGCATGGGTCGTCGATCTCGATGTCGACCGTGCGACGGGCGACGTCGCGGTGCGGCGCGTCGTGGCCGGGCAGGGGGCCGGCGAACCGGGCGACGCGTCGATGGCCGGCTTGCCCGCATGGCAGATCGAAGCGGCGATTTCGCGCGTGATGGGCGCGCGCTTGTCCGCGCGGCCCGCTCACGACGAAACCGACATGGGCGCGCAGCCGGATGCGATCGCCCACGAACTGATTGCGTTCGACGACACGGCGCATCGCGCGCACGGCGAACTGTCCGTGCACGATGCGCGCCGGATCGAGCAGGCGGCGGCGCCCGCGGCGGCGGCGATCGCGAATGCGCTGTACGACGCGACGGGCGTGCGGTTTCGCGCACCGCCGTTCGACGCCGAGCGCATCCGCGCGGCGCTCGCGCGGCCGGTGCCGGCTGATTCCGGCGAGGGGTTGCGCAGCGCTCCGCGTCA
>NZ_JAAGPP010000153.1:0-20759 GCF_017104975.1 Burkholderia sp. Ac-20344 | reverse complement strand
CGGAAGCGGCGCTGGGTGCTGCGCACATCACGGTGAACAAGAACGCGATTCCGAACGATCCGGAAAAGCCGTTCGTGACGAGCGGCGTGCGCCTGGGCTCGCCGGCGATGACGACGCGCGGCTTCGGCGTGAAGGAAGCCGAGATCGTCGGCAACCTGATCGCGGATGTGCTGGAAGCGCCGGAAGATGCCGCGACGCTCGAGCGCGTGCGCGGGCAGGTTGCCGAGCTGACCAAGCGTTTCCCCGTCTACGGCTGATGCCCGCAAGATTCAACCGCTGCAAGGCGGTTGAATCTTGCCGTTGCGCGTAGACATGAAAAAACCGACTCGCGGCATCGAGCCAGCGAGTCGGTTTTTTTAATGTGCTCGAAGACGCTTCAGACGGTCGGATCGACGTTCGCCTCGAGTTCGCGGATGCGGTCGAGATTGCGCGTGTCCTTCAGCACCGGCGGCCCCGCGAACGTGTTGCGCACGCCGAAGCCGTACCAGATCACCATCAGCACCACGACGAAACCGACGAGCACGTACAGCACCTTCTCGTTCGGCGGCTGGATGCCGACATACGCGAGCACGCAGGCGCCGACCAGCGCGAGCAACGCACACGGCTTCGACCCGATCCCCAGTTGGAACGGGCCCTTGTCGGTCCACGAGCGGCCTTCGGCCAGCATCCCGGAGCCGATCGGCATCGCGTACGAGATGAACAGGAACACCGCGCTGCCGGCGCTCAGCACCGAGAACGCGTCGCCGTACAGCGTGACGACGATCGCGAGCACCGCGCACGTCCAGATCGCGGGGCCGGGCGTCCGGTGCGCCGGGTTCACGCTGCGCAGCAGCTTCGACGCCGGTAGCCCGCCGTCGCGTGCAAAGGCGTACACCATCCGCGACGTCGACATGATCGCGGCGAGCCCGCACACGTAGTTGATGAAGAACATCGCGAGTTCGAGGCAGACGCGCAACGTCTTCGGAATCGGCGCGAGAATGGCTTCGAAAAAGCCCGTGCCCTGCTTCATGCTGGCGGTCAGGTCGGGCATCACCAGCACGAACGCGCACACCATCACGTAGCCGAACACCGCGGACCAGAACACCGACCCGATGATGCCGCGCGGCACGTTCCGGGCCGCGTCATGCGTTTCCTCGGATGTGTGCGCGGAAGCGTCGAAGCCGGTGATCGTGTAGGTCACGAGCAGCAGGCCGGACAGGAACGCGAGCGGCGTGGCCTGCTTCGGCCATGCGCCGCCGTCGACGCCGGTGAAGTTGGTAAACGTCACCAGCCGGTGTGCATCGAACGCGACCGGCGAGTAGTAGAGCAGCGACACCACCAGCGCGATCGTCACCACGAAGATGAGGTAGCCCGACAGGTCGGTGATCTTGCTCGCGATCCTGATGCCGCGGGCATTCAGGATTGCCTGCGAGATCGTGATGAACGCGATGAAGGCCGTCTGATGCCACCAGGTCAGGCTGTCCGGGCTGACGCCGAACATCGGCGCGATCAGCGTCTTGAAGAACGGGTCGTAGGTGCCGAAATTGATCGCGGCGATCACGAAGATCAGCCCGATCAGGTTGATCCACGCGGTCATCCACCCCCATTTCTTCCCGCCGAGGATCGCGCCCCAGTGATAGAGGCCGCCAGCCGTCGGGAACGCGGACGCGATCTGCGACATCGACACGGCGACGATCAGCGCGAACAGCGAGCCCAATGGCCAGCCGAGGCCGACCGACGCGCCGCCGGTGGCGGAAAAGGCGAGTTGAAACGCGGTAATGCCGCCCGACAGGATGCAGATCACCGAAAACGAAACCGCGAAGTTCGAGAAACCGCTCATACGTCTCGACAGTTCCTGCGCATAGCCCATCTTGTGCAGCAGGCTTACGTCACCGTCGGTGCCTGAATCAGGCTGGAGTTTTGCATCCATGGTCGCTCCGTCACGAATGTCCTGCGTGGCAGGACCGTCATCGCCGCCCGGGCCAAGCAATTTGGCCCGCTCCTGGGATTCGTCGGCGGCTCGCGATGCCGGGGTCGCGCGGCCATCGCTTTCCAGTCCGATGCGTGAACGGTATGAAATCAAATCTCCCGGCTCTATCAGATTTCGGCAACGTAGTGAAAATCCGGAGGGATGCACCGGAAGAGGGCATCGCGCGCGGTTGCCGGAAGCACGGACAGTGGCGCACGAGCGCGCGCGTTGGCGGGCTGCGTTGACGGTGGGCGATTCGACGGCGTGGCCGGCAGGCCGGCTGACTGGCGGCGGCCTACGCGATCCGCTGCCTGTTGCGTTGCACGCCGAAGCGTGCGCGATAGTCGCGCGGCGATACGCCGACCTGCTTCGCGAACGCGCGTTGCAACGCGTCGACGCTGCCGAATCCCGAACGTTCGGCGACACGTTCGAGCGGCCAGTCGGCCCGCTCGAGCAGCGCCTTCGCGCGTTCGACGCGCGCTGCAAGGACGAACTGTGCGGGTGAGCGCCCGGTTTCCTTGAGGAAGTGGCGTGCAAACGTGCGTTCGCTCATGTGCATCCGTGCGGCCAGCGCCGCGACACCGAGATCGCCGGTCGGATCGTCGGCAATCTCGGCCAGCAGCGCGCGCATGCGCGGCGTTGCGTTGGCCAGCGAGCCGAGCCCGACGCTGAACTGCGCCTGTCCGCCGGGACGGTGCATGAACAGCACGAGTTCGCGTGCGACCGCGAGCGCGGTCGGCGCACCGCAGTCCGCCTCGACGAGTGCAAGACACAGATCGATGCCGGCTGTCACGCCGGCCGACGTATGGAACGGCGGATCGCTGACGTAGATCGCATCTGGCTCGACGCGAGCGCCGGGGCAGCGTGCCTGCAGCGCCGAACACTGGTTCCAGTGCGTGGTCGCGCGCTTGCCGTCCAGCCATCCGCCTGCGGCGAGCACGAACGCACCCGTGCAGATGCTCGCGATGCGCCGCGTATCCGCGATCCGCGTACGCAGCCACGGCAGCACGCCGGCTTCCGACGCGGCGTGCCGCAGCGCCGCTTCACTGCCGCCGGCGACGATGATCGTGTCGATCCGTCCCGGCAGTGCCGCCAGCGCGGCCGTCCCGGCGAGCCGCAGGCCCGCGTGCGTGACGATGTCATCGCCGTGTTGCGACGCGAGCGTGAGCCGGTACGGCGCGGCATGGTCGGGAAGGTAACGGTTCGCGACCGCGAACACTTCCATCGGCCCCGTGATGTCGAGCGACTGGACGCCTTCGAAGCCGACGACAACGATGTCGCGTGCCGAGCAAGTTGACTGGGACATGGCGGAAAGTGCGGTGGAGTTGTCCTTGTGACCGCGAGCATGATCCTTGTAATTTTCCGGACGTGCAATCGACGGATGCGGGTGAACGATGCGGGTACGGAAGACAGGCGGGGCAGTGCTGCTCGTGTGGGCGATGTTGGGCGCGTGTGCAGCGGGGCGGGGGGGACCGGCGATGGCGGAGGATGCACCGCCGGTCGCACAAGCGCTGACGATCGGCGTGCCGAAGGCCGGCCGCACGCGGCCGCTCGTTGCGATCGTCGCGGACAACGCAGGAACGGAGACGACCGATTTCATCGTTCCTTATTCGATCCTGAAGGCGTCCGGTACGGTGGATGTCGTTGCCGTGTCGACCGACGCGGGGGCGGTCGAACTGATGCCCGCGCTACGGATGCTGGCCGATACGACCTTCGAACGGTTCGATGCCGCGACGCCTGCGGGGGCCGATGTGGTGATCGTGCCCGCGCTGCATCGCGCGGACAGCCCGGCAGTATCGGCGTGGTTGCGCAAGCAGGCCGTTGCCGGCGCGACGATGGTGGCGATCTGCGATGGCGCGGAAGTCCTGGCGAACGCAGGCCTGCTGCGGCATCGCACGGCGACGTCCCACTGGTATTCGCGCGACCGCCTGCGGCGCGGCTTTGCCGGGACGACGTGGGTCGACGATCGCCGCTATGTGATGGACGGCAACGTGATGACGACGACCGGCGTGTCGGCGTCGATTCCCGCTTCGCTGGCATTGGTGGGTGCGCTGGCGGGGCCGGCAGCGGCCAGCGAGACTGCGCGGCGCGTCGGCGCGCAGGCATGGCGCGACGTTCACGACGGTAGCCGGTTCGCGTTGACTGCGCGTGCGGTGGCGGTCGCACTGACGAACCGCGTCGCGTTCTGGCGGCACGAGACGTTCGATCTTCCGCTCGAACACGGGTTTGACGAGCTTCCGGTTGCGTTGACCGCCGACGCGTGGGCGCGGACCTGGCGCAGTGACGTCGTCGCGACGGCAGGCGCGCGCGTGGTCGAGTCGAGGCACGGCCTGCGGTTGCTGGCGCAGCCGGCGCATGTCCGGCACGTGCGCGTGACGATGCCGGCCGGTCGGCGTGGCGAAGCGGTGCTTCCCGGTGTGCTCGGAGACATCGCGGCCCGCTACGGCGAGGCGACATCGGGCTGGGTCGCGCTGCAACTCGAGTATTCGCAGTAGCCCGTTTTACTTCACCCACCTGGCGAGCTCGGGATCGGGATAGGGGAGGAGGTCCCGCGACTCGGTGGGCGCGGCCACCCATTTCGTCCCGTTCCAGTGGAAATCGGCCTGCGTTTCCGACCCGTGGCCGTTCGAGCGGATGACGAGCGTGCAGGCCGCCTGGCCGGGGTAAGTCGGGTTTTTTGCGCCGATGCAGGACCCGAGAAACACCATGACGTCGCCGAGGCCGAACCGCTCCTTCATCGCGTAGGTCGCGTCGACGTCCGAGAGCCGGTCCGGCACCGGCGTCGCGTCGCACGCGGCGATGCTCGCGGCAAGCAGCAGCGCGGCGGCCCGGCCGGCACGCCGCCAGTGGCGCGGATGATGGGTCGAAGGTGCGTCAGCGTCGGCGCGCTTCCACGCGCGAGAATTTGACGGGCAGGGCATGCGGGGTACGGGTGACGGAGACGACGGCCATTGTGACGGATTTCACCGGCGCCCGGGCTGCGCGGCGTGTTCGCGTCACGCCGCCGACCGCGAAGATCACGCGTGGCCCTCTGCAAACAGCGCTTCCCAGCCGAGAAACGCGCCGAGCGGAATGATGTCCCGGTCGATCAGCCCGGCCTTTGCCAGCGGAAACTCGCGCAGTGCTTCGCGGGCGCTTTCGATCGAATCGCACTCCGCAATGATTGCGACACCGGGGCGATCCTGACGGTAATGGATGTCGCGGACGATCCCGCGCTTGAGCAGTTGCCACGCGTCGCGCACTTTGCGTATGGCGCGTGAGGGGGCCAGGGCTTTCGACGCCGCGCGAGATGGCCGGCGGACCGGCCGGAATGCCGCGCGCGAATGCTACGGCACAATCACCGTCATCCTGAACGGCCCGCCATTCGCCGCCGCATGCGCAACCGCGTCGTTCGCTTCGTCGAGCGGGAAGCACGTCACGTCGAATTGCCCGAGGTCGAGCAGCCCGCCGCGGACGAGCCCCGTCATCAGCGTCACGGCTTCCGTCGGGTACATCCATTTGCCGCGCAGCGTGATGTCGTTGCGCATGATCCACGGGTACGGCAACTCGAGCCCCGCCCCGCCGAGCATGCCGACGCCGCCCATCAGCACCACGCGCCCATAGGGCCGCACCGCCATCACGGCGGCGCGCACCGTCGTCGCGGGCACCGACGGCGGCATCAGGTCGATCACGCAGTCGATGGGCCCCGGCGACGCCTGTTGCAGGTTGGCGCGATCCGTGGCTTCGTCGCCGGTCAGCTCGACGGTGCGCACGCGTTCGCCGAAGCGGCGCGCGAGGTCCGCCAGCGTGCGCGCGTTGCGGCCGGGTGCGATCACGCACCGCGCGCCCATCGCCAGCGCCACCGCGATGCATGCGCTGCCGAAGTGGCCGGTCGCACCGCTCACGAGCACGATCTCGCCTGCACGCAGATCGGACGCGAGCAGCCCGCCGTACGGCACGAGCAACGTATTGAACGCGCACCAGCGCGCGGCGTCGGCCGGCGCGATAGCGCCGATGCGCACCGCGTTTTCGGTCGGCACCCGTACCCGTTCGGCAAACGGGCCATCGTGGAAATGGCGCTGCAACTGCTGGCCGCCTTCGCCGCGAGCGCTCCAGCCCTGCAGCACGATGTCGGGCATCCGCGCATCGTCGCGCGAGCGCACGGTGGGATCGCAGAACACCCAGTCGCCCGGCTGCAACTGCGTCGCGTCGGGGCCGCTTTGCCGGACCCGGCCGATTGCGCCGCAGCCGGGTACGATCGGCAACGCGATCGGATAGCGGCGCTCGCCGCTGAACACTTCGTGCGCATAGGGCAGCACGGGCGTCGCAGCGACATCCACGATGACCTCGCCGGTGCCGAGCACCGGGTCCGGCATCGTTTCGATCGCGAGCGGCGTGCCGAGCGACTTCAGAATCGCAGCTTTCATGAGGTTTCCCGAGGGTGGGGGACGGGCCGATTCTGGCAGGCTTAGAATCGGCAACAAGGCCCGGCACGAACCCAGGATTGCCCGATACCCCCCTCCACGGAGCGAACCCGATGACCGTCACCACGCGTACCCCGTTCGGCGATTTCCTGCGCTCGCGGCGCAAGAAGCTGCGGCCGGATGCCGTCGGCCTGCACGACGGCCCGCGCCGGCGCACGCCTGGGCTGCGGCGCGAGGAGGTCGCGGAACTGGCGGGGATCGGCGTCGACTGGTATGTGCGGTTGGAACAGGGGCGCGATGTCAGCCCGTCGGAGGCGACGCTCGAAGCGCTGGCGCGCGCGTTGCGGCTGGACACGGCCGAGGCCGCCCATCTGCGCGCGCTCGCGCGGCGCGACGTGTCACGGGCGTTCGTGCGGGAGCGCGTGCCGCCTTCCATCGAGCGGCTCGTTGCACACCTGAATCAGCCCGCCTACGTGACCGGGCGGCGCTGGGACATCCTTGCGTGGAACGCCGCGGCCGCCGACCTGCTCGGCTTCGACCGGCTCGCGGAAGCGGACCGCAACATCCTCGTCTACATGTTCGTCGAGCCGCACGCGCGGCAGCTCTTCGCCGCGAGCTGGGCCGACGAGGCACGCCGGATGCTCGCGCTGTTTCGCGCGAGCCACGATCTCCATGCGAGCGATCCGGCGTTCATCGCGCTGGTGGAGCGCTTGCGCACGAGCAGCGACGCGTTCGCGCAATGGTGGGACGCGCATGACGTGCGCAGCGGCGTGTCGGGGCAGAAGGTGTTCGCGCATGCGCAACGTGGCGCGCAGCGCTATGAATACGCGACGTTTCAGGCGAACGACGATCCCGCGCTGAAGCTGGCGATCTATACGCCGGTGAATGAGGAAGGAGGGGATTGACGCGGCGTTGGCCGGCGCCACCGCCCGGCAGCGCATCGAAGCATCGGCTTCGTGTGCGAAAGCGGGCGGGGCCGGGCGGGACGGTTTGGCGCGGCGGGGTTCCGGTTTAAGCCGAAGCAGAGGCCGACGCCGACGCCGTGCGCCGGGCGGACAGGCGATTCCACAGCATGCCGGAGCGGCTGCCGCTGCGGCAGTACGCGAGCACCGGCTTCTGCAGCGTATCGACCAGTTCGCCGAATGCATCGATTTCCGCATCGCCGATGCGGTCGCGCTCGACCGGCAGGTAGCGTGCTTCGAGGCCCAGTTCGCGGGCCGCCGCGGCGATCTCATCGAACGCCGGATGTGCGTCGCCTTCGCCGTCCGGCCGGTTGCAGATGACCGAGCGGAAGCCGGCATTGCGGATCGCCTTCAGGTCGGCCGGCGTGATCTGCCGCGAAGCAGAGAACCCGTTCGACGCCGTCGCGCGACACTGTTCGATCGCGTTGCGGAAACAGGCGATCGCGAAGTCGACGTCCTGCTCCGTCGTAAAGCGGCCGAAGCTCACGCGCACGGTGCGGCCTGCCGTTTCCGCATCGAGGCCGATCGCGGTCAGCACGTGGGACGGTGCGCCGCTGGTCGAGTTGCACGCGGACGTCGACGACACGGCGAGCGCTTCGCCGAGCATGAACGGGAAGAAGCCGGGCACATTCACCGTCAGGCTCAACGTGTGCGGGATGCGGCACGCGGCGGCCGCGTTCTGCGTGACATCGCCGAGCGCGACCAGCGCGTCCGTCAGGCGGGCGCCGAGCGCCGCGATCCGCGCGGCTTCGCCGTCGAGTTTTTCGGCGGCCAGTGCGCACGCCACACCCATGCCGACGATCTGGTGCGTCGCGAGCGTGCCCGAGCGCAAGCCGCGCTCGTGCCCGCCGCCATGAATCTGAGGCGCGATTTGGTTCGCGATGTCGCGGCGCACGAACAGCGCGCCGATGCCCTTGGGGCCGTACACCTTGTGCGCGGACATCGACAGCAGGTCGATGCCGAGCGCGCGCACGTCGATCGGCGTCTTGCCGAGCGCCTGCGCGGCGTCGACGTGGAGCAGCGCGCCCGCGTCATGCACGATGCGGGAGATCGCGCCAATATCGGTCAGCGTGCCGAGCTCGTTGTTCACGAGCATCAGCGACACGAGGCCCGTATCGGGGCCGATCGCGGCGGCGACCGCGTCGGCGGTGATTTCGCCGTCGCGCGTGGGCGTCAGGAACGTGACCGACGCGCCGTGCTTCGACAGGTTCGCCATCGTGTCGAGAATGGCCTTGTGCTCGATGCGGCTCGTGATCAGGTGGCGCTTGCCGGTCGCGTTTTCCGCATAGCCCTTCAGCGCGAGGTTGTTCGATTCGGTGGCGCCCGACGTCCAGACGATCTCGTCGACGTCCGCGCCGATCAGCGCGGCGACTTGCGCGCGGGCCTGCTCGACCTTGTCTTTCGCGAGCCGGCCGGCGGTATGCGAGCTCGATGCCGGATTGCCGAAGATGCCGTCGAAGCCGAGGCAGGCCGTCATCGCGTCGATCACGCGGGGATCGGCGGGCGTCGTGGCGGCGTAGTCGAGGTAGTGCAGCGTGGTGGTGTCGCTCATGTCCTTCTCTTGCTCTTTTCTTTCGGAATGGGAGAAATGATACGGGGGACAGAAGGGAAAAAGGATCCAAAGTTGGCTGGTGATTCAGCTTGATATGGAGTAACGTTTTATCAAAAGTGGGATTTGGGGAATTTATTTTTATGACGGCGGGCGGGGGCGATTTGCATGTCCGCAGCCCATTTTGCGAGGGATGATCGACATGCAGTATGAACTGACAACGCTGTCGTGTTTGCTGCTGGAGCAGGATGCCGTTTCCGCCGGTGCGCATCGGTGGGTATCGGATCCGGAGGCCGCGGGGCGCCTCCTCGGCGCGTGGCGTTCGGAAATCGGCGAGCTGGGGCAGATCGTCGTGTTGCGAGGCTTCGACGATGCCGACGAACTGCGGCAGGAGCGCCGTCGTGCGTTGATGAGCGGCGGGCCGTTCAATATCGACGGTGACCATGTGGGTCTCAGCATGGAAACCTACGAACTGTTTCCGTTCCTGCCCGAGATCGAGCCGTCGAAACTCGGCAGGTTCTACGAATTTCGCCGCTACTGGCTCAAACCGGCCGGGATCGCGCCGACGATCGCCGCGTGGGAGCAGGCCGTCGGCCCGGCCGAAGCCTATACGTCGCATCTCGTCGCGAACCTGTACGCGATCGATGGCCCGCCTCGCATTGCCCATATCTGGGGATTCTCGAGCCTGGAGGAGCGCATGGCATTGCGCGCGCGCCACTATGCCGAAGGGCTTTGGCCGCCCAAAGGCGGACCGCAGCAGATCGAGCGGGCTACGTCGACGATTTGCCTGCCGGAGGCGTGGTCTCCGCTGGGTTGAGTCTTCGGTGAATTGCCGATCAGGTTGCCGAATCTTGTTCGTTCTGAATCGCCAATCGATAGGCATCCCGCACCCATGCCTGGAGTGCGGGCTCATATCTGGCCGGGATCGTGATCGTGAGGGTGGTGAGGCGCGTGCAGTTTCCCGGCAGCTCCAGATACCGCTGCCACACCTTCCGTACGAGCTGCGACATCGCGGAACACGTCATGCCGACTTCCGCCGCCACGGCCCGCTGCGATCGGCCCTTGACGAAAATCTCGTGCAGGGCCCACTGGTTCAAAGGCTTGATTCGTGTATTTTGCACGCGCAACAGGCGGAACTGTTCGGCAGTCATGCGTCGGGTCTTTTGCATTCAAACTCGCCCGGAAGTGTGAAGTGAAGAAATCAAGGTCGCGCCGCATGACGTCTTGTGACCATCGAAGGCAGCGTCTCGACCTTCGACCTTGAATGCCGTGTCGCCTTCGGCAATCTCGCAAGCGCCATGAATCGGACACGAGCATGGGTCGCCGCTACGAGCGACCGCGCGCCCCATCACCGTGCTTTTTCGGGCGCCGGCTTCGACCCGGCCGCCGTGGGTGTGCGTATCTTCTACCCGGATAATTCCCCGCATGGGATTCCGTCCTCCAAATGGTTTGAGGTCTGACGCGGCGATCACGCTCGGATGAAGCAATTTGCCGCCCCGGTGTGCGTCACCATGAATAGCCTTGCATGCCGTAATTTGTGTCGTGTCGGCGGCCCCACCACGGCAGGTAGGCGTTGTTGCCACCGCGTGCGCGGAACCAGTCCTTGTCGGGGTCGATCGGCGTGAGCTTCGACGGTGGCCGGACAACGACCGCGACAGGGTGCTCCGGATCGGTCGTGCCGGCGACGAGTGCGTTGCCGCCGAAGTGATTGATCCGGCCGATGGCGAGCGCGACGTCGGTCAATGCGCTGCCGGTTCCCATGTCACCGAGTAGGGCCGCCGTGTTGAATGTCCGCTTCTGGTGGTCGTATTCGGGAAGGGTTTCGGTCAAGGTTTGTGCGAGCGCGGCGACGCGTGACGATGCGGTATCGCTACCGGCGCCTGCGTCGTGGACGATGTAACTCAGGTTCGTGACCGCGACGCCGGCATTGCGTGCAGCCTGGTCGATGGTTGCCTTCCATGCCTGCACGGCGCGCGTCGTGCCAACCTTCGGCGAAAACGCTTGCGTGTTGCCCGTTGCGGCTTTGCCGATCCATGCCAGCGGTTCGCGTTCCGTATTGAAGGTCGGACCGGCGAGGAACAGCACGACAAGGTTCTCGTTGATCTGTGCATCCGTGGGCGGGAAGTTGGGTGCGTCCCAGTTCATCACCCAGACGCTCTTGTCGGGGTTCGCCTGCAAGTAGTCTAATGCGTTGTTCAATGAAGTGAAGCCGGCGTTCGCGCCACCTTGTGTGATTTGTACGTCGGGGGGCGTGTCGCGGCTCCACCTTTCTCGGAAATGCGGGTTGCCGATCGAGAATGATTTTCGAATTGAGTCGCGCAAGTAGCTTTGCGATTCAGCCGAATCAAGTCGATTCGGAATCGCAAGCTCAACATGAATTCCCGCCAATTCGCGCCACTCTCCTTTGTCGTTTGGTCCTACCGTGTAGAAATATTTTGGATTGGCGAAATAGCGTGAGCGAATTATTAGAGGGAACTCGAACATGTACTTGCGATAGAAGCCTCTAAATGTTTCCTCGCCTCTGTTTCCGTATGCGATACCAGCTACCGATTGCAACGTGGTAAACGACTTCGGATCAGTGCGAACCATATCGTCATTCTTGTTTGGAACGGCAAGTCCTTGGGTCCACAACAATTGCCATTGGGTGGGGTAGTCCATGCGTTGCAATGGATTCAGCCACATTAGGCCAACAACCTGTGCAACAAACGGCTTCGCCGGTTCTTCTGCGGCTTGTTCGGCAAGCGCTCGGACAGGCGCGGCCTGTGCTGGACACATCAGGACGGTGGTGAACAGAAACACCATGACTGCAGCCAAGCCGGGCACGACAATGAATCGCTTCATCCAATCTCCTATTTCCAAATGGGCCGGGTCAGGTTGTTCTACGTGTGCCATCATCGAAGCCATTAGCACGGTGGTGATCAGCCATGTAGAAACGGCGACGGCGACACGTCTCGGCCATGTAGCGATCAGTGTTTTCAAATCACCCTTCAACATTGAGGCTGCATTGGCTTGGAACGACTGGTGCAGCGGTATCGTTCGCATGCGACGTGCTACTGCATCGGCTTGCATTACCACGAGTAACCTTGCATGCCGTAATCGGTATCGTGTCGACGTCCCCACCACGGCAGGTAGGCGTTGTTTCCGCCGCGCGCGCGGAACCAGTCCTTGTCGGGGTCGATCGTCGTGAGCTTCGACGGTGGCCGGACGACGACCGCGACAGGGTGATCCGGATCGGTCGTGCCGGCGACGAGTGCGTTACCGCCGAAGTGGTTGATCCGGCCGATGGCGAGCGCGACGTCGGTCAATGCGCTGCCTGTTCCCATGTCACCGAGTAGGGCGGCTGTGTTGAAGGTCTGTTTGTGGTGGTCGTATTCGGGAAGCGTTTCCGTCAAGGTCTGCGCGAGCGCGGCATGACGTGCCGACGATGCGTCGCTGCCTTTGCCTGCGTCGTGAACGATGTAGTTGAGGTCGGCGGCCGCGATGCCGGCGTTGCGCGCCGCTTGGTCAATGGTCGCCTTCCACGCCTGCACGGTGCGGGTCGTGCCGACCTTCTTCGGAAAATCAAGCGTGTTACCGGTCGCGGCCTTGCCGATCCAGGCGAGGGGCTCACGCTCGGTGTTGAAGGTTGGGCCGGCGAGGAACAGCACGACAAGGTTCTCGTTGATCTGTGCATCCGTGGGCGGGAAGTTGGGTGCGTCCCAGTTCACTACCCAGACGCTCTTGTCGGGGTTCGCCTGCAAGTAGCCCAATGCGTTGTTCAATGAAGTGAAGCCGGCGTTCGCGCCGCCTCGTGTGATTTGTACGTCGGGGAGCGCACTGCGACTCCACATCGTCGGGAAATGTGGGTTGCCTATAAAGAAGGTTTCTCGGAGCGACTCCGTTAGGTATTCGCGCGCGATATCCGAATCAAGGCGCTCAGGAACTGCAGCCTCGATGCGAATCCCGGAAAGTTCGCGCCAATCATTTTTGTTATCTGGCTTTACTGTGTAGAAGTACTTTGCGTTCATCGCGTAACGACTGCTCATCAGGCCGGGAAATTTTTCCATGTACTTGTGGTAGAAGCCCTTGAATGTCTCCGCGCCACGATTTCCATAAGCGATTCCGGCTACCGATTGCAACGTCGTGAAAGACTTCGGATCGGTGCGCACCATGTCGTCATTCTTGTTCGGCGCGGCAAGCCCTTGCGTCCATAGCAATTGCCATTCGGTCGGATAGTCCATGCGTTGCAACGGATTCAACCAGATCAAGCCGACGACCTGTGCCACAAACGGCCTCACTGATTCCTCTATGGTTGGAGTTGAATTTGCTACCGACTCCGGGGAAGGTGCGGAATGTGCCGAACGCATCACGGCTGTAGTGAAGAGAAACACCACGAGCGCCACTAGGCTGGGTACAACGACAAATCGTTTCATCCAATCTCCTATTTCCAATTGTGCGGGGTCCGGTTGTTCTACGTGCGCCATCAGGGAGGCCATGAGTAGGGCTGCGATCATCCATGCAGCCACCGCAACGGCAACACGTCGCGGCCATTCGGCGATCAGCGCCTTCATATCGCTCCCCCGACCTTCAGATAGAACTGATCTTCTCGTTCATTCGTGATCGCGTCCGGCATCTTGCCTTCGCTGCTCTCCGCATGTACCCACTCATGCATCGGCAGGTCGTAAATTGCACCCTTGGCAAAGTACTTTCCATATTTCTTGTTCGGATGGCCTTCGGGAATCCCATCAGACATCCGCCAATCCGCCTCAATCCGCAAGTCATAGAGTTGCTCGGGCGTCAGATAGCAAACCCCAATCGCCACATCGTAAGCAAGCGCCTTTTCCGCATGCTTCGGATTGGTCATCGTCGTGGAGTGATTCGTCGGGCTGTTGGTCGAGCCACGATCGAGCCAATCGACAATCTGCTTGTCGCGCCATTCCTTGTAGCCCTCCGGCATTTCGCTCTTGCCGTCCTCACCGATCACGTGGCCATCACCATCGAGCCATTCCGTATTCAGCGTTCTCCGGGCCTCCATCCGCATCAACGCGCGGTCTTCGTAACGCTGTCCGGCTTCGCTCTCTGCCGTGCCTTGCGCGACGCTATCGTCGTTCTTCGCGTTGTACTGATCGTAGGGATCGTCCGCGCGCTTGTCTGTCTCGTTCTTGCTTGCGTCGCGCCATGCGGCCGGAGGATCGTTGCCTTCGTTGAAGTCGCTTGTCGCATTGCCGTCCTTCGTTTCGATGGGCTTGCCGAACCGCAACGCCTTCGGCGGGAACGGTTCGTCGAGTGCTGGCGCGTCCGCCACCACGGCCCAGCCCTCCGGCGGATTGGCGTTCACGCGGAACATATTCAATGTCGAGCTGATCTGGGTCACGAAAAACATGATCGGCGCGGATGCAAGCGTGGCCGCTATCCCGAACACGGACTCGTTTCCCTTGAGTGCACCGATGAGGTTGAATTTGGCAGGCGGTGAAGGCGGATACCAGAAGCCCGACGTCTTTCCCTTCTGTACATGCCGCCAGTCATCTTCCCAATACCGATATTTCTCCTGCACGCCGACGTGGAAGCCGGAGGCAAAGACGCGCTGCGTCAGCACGCCGGGGACGCTGATATCGTTCAGCTCGTTCTCGTCGATGCCGCGCCAGCCGATGCCTTGAACCGTGACCGCCGAAATCACCTGGTCGTGTGGACAGCAATACGCGGTGACGCGACCATACGTCGATCCGTTCAGGCCGTGGCGAACCCGATCGTCTTGTGCTGCATAAGACTTCTTGCTGGTCGGCGATATCCGCTCGTTTGCCATGTCTTCATCGATCTTGTCGGCGGGAGGTTCGTATGCCTTTCGACTGCCGACGATCGACAGAAACTTGCCGAACGTTTTCGTGCGGGCGGTGTAGGTCTGCCGCCCGCGACGGCCGCCACCGTCCCTGGTCGCGCGTTGCGACCATGTATCCATGAACGTATCGGATGGATTCGGGCCGTCTGCGCGCGCAAGGCTGTACGGCGCATTCGCCAGCACGTAGGCATCGGCCACGCAATGCCCGCTACGTCCCCACGGATCTTCGACGTCGGGTAGTGCATCGCCGAAGAAAGCCGCGGTAAGGCCCACGATGTTGCCCTGGCTATGGCACACGACGGTGATCGGCACGTCGGCCTGCATGCGGCGAATCGACTCGATCAACCTCGCAAGACGCAACGCCGCGAGCACGCCATACGCGCGGGGCGGCGCGCGATACAGCGGTCGATTGGTCGGGTTGATCCCCTGGACGGTCAACCACCCGGCCGCGCGGTCGTCGAGGCCGCCGTGCCAGAGATCGGGCAGGCTCGCGCAACCGTTCGTGAACGGGCCGCCGCCCCAGTAGTCCTTCTCGTTCAGGAAGATCTTGTCGCCATACTCTTTCAGCTCAGCGGCGGTCGCCCGATAGCCCCATCGGAAATGAATGACGGGCGAGAAGGACGGGTCAGATTTGATGTAGTTGCCGGACCAAAGCTTCGGATTCAAAAAACCGTCCGGCGTCACGCTTTCCGTGTACTTCGCAGGCACCAGTTGCCCGGCCTCGATACCGCGATACTTGAGTTGATCGTCCAGCCGCCCGAGCCGGCGGTTCAGGCCGTCGCACAATCCTTGCTCGGCGGCCTCGAACCATTCGCCTTCGGAGTTCACCCCATGCACGAAGATCACGATACCGGGCAACGGAAGTTGCTTGATGCAGATCAGCCGGGTGCCTTTCGTCCACATCGAGACGCCGTCGCTCCGGCCGACGATGATCCGAGGTGGCTCCGGGCGCGGCGCAGCCGCGTCGGGCATATCTGCCTTCGCGGCGTGCTCGTCGGTGCGTGCGTTCTCTTCCGGCCGAGGATCGAGAGATGCATCAATCATCCGGACTCCTGCGCTTTCGTTAAACATTCTTCTTGGTGAACTGCACCGCCAGCCTCTCGAACCGGTCGGTATCGACCTCAGGCAGTTCCCCGGCCATGTCGGTCGTCAAATCCGACAGCGTTCCCGATGTCTTTCGAACCTGTCCTTCGAACCCCGGTGACGCGTTACCGTCCGTTGGGCGGACCAGCTTCGGGACGCGGCCGAGCGTACGTTGATCGAATGTCGGCAAGTCGACGCTCATGCTTGCGGGGCCATCCCATGCATGACCGTTCGATTTCACGGTGAACTTGCCAGGGCATCCCAGTTCGATATCGCCGCCATGCAGCTTGAGATACGCGCCGCCGGACGTGACGAATACGACTTCGTCGCTTGCCGTGCCGGCAAGCTTCCCGTCGGCGGCAGTCAACCGAATGTTTTTTCCGGACTCGATCTGCGTGTCGTCGTTCTGCGATTGAATGGCTACTTTCCCCTGATTCGCGATCGCCGATACGCCGTTGCCGTGCGCGAACATCGCGACGCCCTGCCCGGCATGCAGATTGATTCGCTCGCCGCTCGCGATCTGCATGTGTTGCTGCGCGATCTGATCGATGTTCTCGCCCGCATACGTGACGTGCGTTTTCGGCGTGACGTTCAGCGACCCCGCTTGCGCGCCGAACGCCATGAACGCGGATGCGTCGCCGGTGGCGCCGGATTCCGACTGGCCGGGCTTCCAGTGACGGAATGCATGCGCGATGTTGTCCTGGCCGGCCGTGTCGGCGGATTGCCCGCCGTGCTGGCCGGCGTAATCGCCGAGCGACTTGAACAGCTCCGTGCATTGGTCGAGCAAGTGAATCAGCTCATCGCGATCGAGCTGACCGCCGGTCGCGTGCGACCGCGCATAGGTCGTCAACAGCATGCCCCGGGCGGCGCGCAACGCCGCAGCGGCGTCGGTGCGCAGTTCCGCGCCTTCACCCCGGTCGCTCCCGTGCCCGTCCTTGCGCGGCTGCGTCAGATAGCCGAGATTCAACTGGGTGTGCGCATGTTCGCTCGCCAACTGCGCTGAAATCTGCGACGGCGTATCGTCGAAACGAAGCTGGTTGTACCGATGGCCGTTGATTTCCTTGGTCTTGATCCCGGACAAGTAACGGTTGCCGGGTAGCGAGCCGGTATCGCTGAAGGTCGCGGGCGGGTTCGCGCCGTTGCTCAGGATTCCGATGATCACCAGACGGTCCGGATCGCCCGACAGGCTGCCCAGCAAAACCTCCATGCCGACCCGAGGCAGGAAAAGCGTGCCGAAGTATTTCCCCGCCAGGCTTGCGCCGACGCGAATCGGCGCGCTGTCGCCGGCCAGGCCGGTCGTTCCGGCGCCTTGCGCGTGGGCGTGATCGACCGGGTCGTAGCCGTGAATCTGCACGCGCACGCGGCCGGCCTCATCGCAAAACACTTCCTCTCCCTGGGTGCCGACGATCGTGCCGGTGAGCAGATGGACCGGCGGCACATCGATTCGCGGATCGTAGGCAGGCGTGAGCGGCACGCCGCGTCGCACGCACGTGAAACTGTTTTCATAGCGCGTGTCCGTTCGTTCCGATGCATCGGCCGGTGCCGGCGGAACGACTTGCGCCAGGTGACGGCTTGCCGCGAACAGCCCGTTCACGCGACCTGCCAGGATCTTCGGCAGGTTGTTCCAGATAGCGTGCCGAACCGACGTGACGACAAACTGGCGATGATCGGCGGGCTTCATATCCAGCTCGGGGTCGCCGGTCAACGTGAACCAGTGACCGACCGGCATGTCGCGCACGCTGCTGATGCCTTCATGGCGTACGGCTTCGAACTGATGCGCGAGCATCCGGTCGCGCGTGATGCGATCGTGATCGCTCCACGAATCGCCGACGTGCGGAATGTCGATCGCGACGTCGGTCAGCAGGTGCGCAAGGTCGTTCCCCGACTCGCCCTGATCGATGCCGGTGACGGTCGAGGATTCGTCTACACGGGCTTTCTTGTAATCCCACGACGGACGGCTGACTTTGCCGGACGACAGGCTTTGGCAGTATGCAAAGAGCGTCACCGTGTCGCGTTGTTCGACTCCGGCATCGCGCGGATGGACGCGGAGGGTGCCGGCCGGCGCTTCCGTCAGGCGATAGGGATCATCGCAAAACAGGAGTGTGTGCATCGGGCGTTCATCGGGCATGCCGCTCGCCCCTCCGATCGGTCCCGCCTTCGCAAATACCGTGATGCCTTCCCGGCGCAACAGACGCCGGATGAAGCGCGCGTCGGACTCGTTGACCTGCCGTGTCAGTTCGCGCACCGGATAGCGTTCGACCTGCAATGCCGACAGGTCGAAATCGAATGCCTGCGCGAGGGCGGGGCTGCGCTGTTTCCACTCATTCATCAGCGTCGCCAGAATGTCGATCACGCTGCAGGATCGGAACATGCGGGCGTTCGTGCGGCGGTCCATCAGCGACAGGGCGTCGCACACGTGCAATTGGTACACGGTCAGTTCACCGTCGGATTGACCGGCTCGCACGTCTCGCACGATCGCATTGATCGCTCGTATGCCACCCCGATCGGTCGTCAGCCGGACCGACACGGGCAGACCGAGAAACAGCGCAGGCGATAGATGATCGTGGGTGGACACGCAGGTCAGTCGCCCGTCGATCCCCGATATCAACCCTTCGCGAATATCGGCGTGATGGAGCGCCAGCAGATGGCCGACCGTGCGTTGCGCCAGCCCGAAATAGAGATCGACAGGCCGTCTGTTGCCGCCAATCAGATCGGACGCAAAATTTCGGAATGTACTTTCTATCGACATCACCGCGATCTCATTATTTTATTTCTCAATTCGGACTGGTTCGAATTGAGGTTTCAGGTAAATAAAAAGAAGATTCTGGAAAATTCGCGGTGAAGAATATCAAACTTGTTTGGCGTGTTAAATGATTTGATATTTTGAGATGTATTTTTTGTTGGGCTGATACTTTATTTAACTTTCTATGTGAGGGGTGTGGGGTTTGTGTTTTGTAATGGGCGTAAATGCTATTTATGAGAATATGGTGGTGTATCGAGGTGAGATGGTTTTTGTTTTGTCGATATAAATTGAATTTAAAAAGGAATAATGGGACTTATCTCATGTCTGAACGAACTGCGGCGCAGTGTGATGCAGGAAAGGGTTGTGACCAGGATTGCGCGGGTGCTCGTCCGGTGCATCTTGGGTTGCCCCTGCTTTCTTCGCCTCCCGCTACCCGGCGGGCGGCTTCTTCTTGCATGGTTCACGAAGGCTTTGCCTGATCGTGTGCAGGCATGGCGTGAATGGCGCCGTGCGTGGACGCCCCGATGTCCATGAGGGAATTCCCCCCGTGACACGTGAGTGAGCGCGGCTTCGACGCGGCGCCCGTTCGCGCCGCGCCGCGCCGTCGCCCCGTTCCGGCACCGCCCCGATTATTTGCGTTTCGCGAATGGCGCGTTCGCCGGTTGGTCCATACCCGATTGGCAGCCGTGCACCTATCGTGGTGACGTCGGCTGATTGACCTCAACGCGTCGAACCGAACGCCAGCCGGCACTTCCTCGCGATTCGCGTCGCACACAAAAGACATCGGACCTGGCTCATGCGCAGGCGCTCCGGCGCGCGCAGGCGAACCTGTGTCCACGGAGACGGACATGAAAGCAAACGAGTGGGATACCTCATACGAGTGGAAGGCGGTCACGCTGCTGGCGCTCGGCTTCGGGCTGGTCGGCCTCGACCGCTGGCTGATCGCGCCGCTGTTCCCTTCGATCATGAAGGACCTCAACCTGAACGCGCAGGACGTCGGCAACTGCATCGGCGTGCTCGGCCTGTCGTGGGGCATCTTCGCGGCGCTGATGGGCGGCATCTCCGACAAGATCGGCCGCAGGAAGGTGCTGATTCCCGCGATCGTCGCGTTCTCGCTGCTGTCGGGCTTCTCGGGGCTCGCGGGCGGCCTGCTCGGGCTGATGGCGATTCGCGGCCTGATGGGCGTCGCGGAGGGCTCGTTCTGCCCGACGAGCTTTGCCGCGACGGCCGACGCGTCGCATCCGCGGCGGCGCGGGCTGAACCTCGGCCTGCAGCAAAGCGGCTTCGCGCTGTTCGGGCTCGCGCTGTCGCCGATCATTGCCACGCAGCTGCTCGGTTTCGTGTCGTGGCGCTGGGTCTTCGCGCTCGTGGCCGTTCCCGGCCTGATCCTCGGCGCGATCATGTTCTTCGTCATCCGTGAGCCGCAGGTCACGAAGGCCGTCGCGTCGGAGCATGCGCCGGCGTCGCTCGGCCATGTGCTCAAGAGCCGCAATATCCTCGTGGCGATGGCCGCGCTGTGCTGCGCGATGACGGGCGTATTCGTGCTCGGCGCGCTGCTCCCGCTGTACCTGACCGATTACCTGGCGCTCGGCACGCAGAAGATGGGCCTCGTCGTGTCGGCGATCGGCTTCGGCGGTTTCCTCGGGCAGTTCGGGCTGCCGGGCCTGTCCGACCTGGTCGGCCGCCGGCTCGCGAGCATCGTCGGCTTCGCGGGGACGGCCGTGATGCTCTACATCTTCCGCGGCCTCGGCCCGCAGCCGCTCGCGCTGTTCGGGGTCCTGTTCGTCGCGTCGTTCTTCACGCTCGGGCTGGTGTCGCTGCTGTCCGGGCCGGTAGCGACCGAGGCCGCGCCCGTCGGGCTCGTGTCGACGTCGATCGGCGTGGTGGTCGGTGTCGGCGAGATCTTCGGCGGCGGCATCGCGCCGGCGATGGGCGGCTACGTCGCCGCACACTTTGGCATCCAGAACATTCTGTGGTTGCCGATGGGCGCGGTCATGCTCGGCATCGTGGTCAGCCTGCTGCTGAAGGAAACCGCGCCGGCCGTGCTGCAGCGTCGCGTGGCCGTGCAACCGGAGCTGGCGGCCGGCGAGCAACCGCGGTAAGGCCCGCGCGGGCGGGGCGGTGCATGCGGGGGGGTGCCCCTATGTGTTTCGTCAAGCGTTAGGGGCTGACCTGGGTTGGTAAATGGTGCCGTCGCGCAGCATGGCGAACAGGACGTCGCATCGTCGCCGTGCCAGCGCGATGAGCGCTTGGTTG
>NZ_JAAGPP010000152.1:0-20941 GCF_017104975.1 Burkholderia sp. Ac-20344 | reverse complement strand
GCGCTACATCCACTACTACAACCACGAACGCATCAAGCTCAAGTTGAAAGGGCTGAGTCCCGTGCAATACAGGACTCAGCCCTTGGGCGCCTAGCCTTTAACCGTCCAACTTCGTGGGGTCAGTTCAGATCCGGGTGCCTTTTTCGCTTTTGCGGTGTGCGGAATGGCCGCCGCGCCGCCGTGTGTCAGTGCTGCCCGAACAGCGTCGCGAGCCGGTCGACCGCTTCCTCGAGCCGCGAGTAGGCCGTCGCATAGGACAGGCGGATATAGTCGCGCGGCGCATGGACACCGAAGTCCATGCCGGGCACCAGCACGACGCCCGCGTCGTGCAGCATCGCCGTCGTGAGCGCGGCGCTGTCGCCGGCCGCCGGGTGGGCGACGCCGCCGCAGTGCGCATACACGTAGAACGCGCCGTCCGGCATCACGGGCACCGTGAAGCCGAGCCGTTCGAGCGCCGGTGCGATGAAGTCGCGGCGGCGCTTGAATTCGAGCCGGCGCGCTTCGTAGATAGCGAGCGCGGCTGGTTCGAAGCACGCGAGCGCTGCGTGCTGCGCGAGCGCGGACGGGCAGATGAACAGGTTCTGCGCCAGTTTCTCGAACGTGCCGACCAGCGTGGGCGGCACGACCAGCCAGCCGAGCCGCCAGCCCGTCATGCTGAAATACTTGGAGAAGCTGTTCACGGTGACGACGTCGTCGCCGAACGACAGCGCCGACACGGGCGCCGCGTCGTAGCTGAGCCCCTGGTAGATCTCGTCGACGATCGTGAAGCCGCCGCGTGCGCGTACGGCTTCGACGATCCGTTTCAACTCGTCCGGTTCGAGCGACGTGCCGGTCGGGTTCGACGGCGAGGCGAGCAGCACGCCGCGCGTGCGGTCGCCCCAGCGCGCGCGGACGTCGTCCTCGGTGAGCTGGAAGCGTGCGTCCGGGCCGCTCGGCACGAGCACAGCGCGGCCTTCTGCCGCCGCGACGAAGTGCCGGTTGCACGGATACGACGGATCGGGCATCAGCACCTCGTCGTCACGCCCGACGAGTGCGAGGCACGCGAGCAGCAGCGCGGCCGACGCGCCGGCCGTCACGACGATCCGCTCCGGACTGATCGTGAGGCCGTAGGCGCGCGCGTAGTGCGCGGCGATCGCCTCGCGCAGCGGCGCAATGCCGAGCGCGCTCGTATATTGCGTGACGCCGCGGCGCAGCGCGGCCGCGGCCGCTTCGACGACCGGCTCCGGCGCAGTGAAATCCGGCTCGCCGATGCCCATGTGGATAACATCGCGCCCGGAGGACTCGAGACGCTGTGCCTCCTTCATCAGTTCCATCACGTAGAAGGGCTGGATCGCGTCGACGCGTGCGGCGAGCTTGACGAGCGAATCGGTGGCGGTATTCATCGGGCGGGCAGGGCGAGGAAGGCGGGGCAAAAGAAAAAACGGGCGCATGCGCGCCCGTTCCGGACAAACGGTATCAGCCGTTGCGGCGCGCCTGCGTTTCGGCGGGGCGCAGCTTCGCGGCGAGCTTGTCGAGTACGCCGTTCACGTACTTGTAGCCGTCGGAGCCGCCGAACGTCTTCGCGAGTTCGACTGCTTCGTTGATGATCACGCGGTACGGCGTTTCGACGTGGTGCGTGAGCTCGAACGTCGCGATCAGCAGCACGGCGCGTTCGACCGGCGACAGCTGGTCGATCGGGCGGTCCAGCGACGGCGTCAGCGCTTCGACGAGCGTGGCGTGCTCGCGGATCACGCCGTGCAGGATTGCGTCGAGCAGCTCCTTGTCAGCCTTGTCGTAACCGAGCGCGCCGCGCAGTTGCGCGTCGATCTCGCCGGAGGACGCGTTCGACAGCAGCCACTGGTACAGCCCCTGCGTCGCCAGCTCGCGCGATTGTCGGCGGGCGCTCTTCTTCATGCGCGCTCCTCTTCGTCGTCTTCGTCTTCTTCTTCGTCCTCGTCGTCGTCGCCGAGCTGGTCGAGCGCCATCGTCAGGTTGGCCATCTCGACGGCGACGCGTGCGGCGTCACGACCCTTTTCGGTCATGCGCGCGACGGCCTGCTCGTCGTTTTCGGTCGTCAGGACCGCGTTCGCGATCGGCAGGTTGAAGTCGAGGCCGATGCGGGTGATGCCCGCGCCGCTCTCGTTCGACACGAGTTCGAAGTGGTAGGTCTCGCCGCGGATCACCGCGCCGAGCGCGATCAGCGCGTCGAACTGGCCGCTTTCCGCGAGCTTTTGCAGCGCGAGCGGGATTTCCAGCGCGCCGGGCACCGACACGAGCAGCACGTCTTCACCGGTGACGCCGAGGCGTTCCAGTTCCTCGACGCATGCGTCGGCGAGGCCGTTGCATACGGGCTCGTTGAAGCGCGATTGCACGATGCCGATACGCAGGCCGTCGCCTTCGAGATTCGGTTGGTATTGTCCGATTTCCATGATCTTGTCCGTGGTGTGGATGAACGGTTATAGGGCGAAAGCGCCGTGGCGGGTTACGCGTTGGACGCCGGGCAGGACTTGGCTTCGCCGCCGGGCATCGGGATGAAGCCCGTGACTTCCAGGCCGTAGCCGGACATGCTGCCCAGCTTGCGCGGATTCGACAGCACCTGCATCTTGCTGACGCCGACATCGCGCAGGATCTGCGCGCCGATGCCGAACGTCTTGAAATCAACCGGCCGGCGCTTGAGCGCAGCGGCCTTTTCTTCCTCGTCGAACGCCTTGAAGACGTCGATCAGGTGTTCCTTCGTGTCGCCGCAGTTGAGCAGCACGATCACGCCGAGGTCGCGCTCCGCGATCTCGCGCATCGCGGCGTCGAGCGTCCACGAGTGCGTCGACACGCCCGTTTCGAGCAGGTCGAGCACCGACAGCGGCTCGTGCACGCGCACCGGCGTATCGACGTCGGGCGACGGCGCACCGCGCACCAGCGCGATGTGCGGCGAGCCGCTCGGCTGATCGCGATACAGCACCGCGCGGAACGTGCCGTGCGCGGTCTGCATCGTGCGCTCGGCGATCCGCTCGATGATCGATTCGGTGCGGCTGCGGTACTGGATCAGGTCGGCGATCGTGCCGATCTTCAGGTTGTGTTCCTTCGCGAACTCGATCAGGTCGGGCAGGCGCGCCATCGTGCCGTCGTCCTTGATGATCTCGCAGATCACCGCGGCCGGCGTGAGGCCCGCAAGCGCGGTGAAGTCGCAACCGGCCTCGGTGTGGCCCGCGCGCACGAGCACGCCGCCCGGCTGCGCCATGATCGGGAACACGTGGCCCGGCTGCACGATGTGCTCGGGGCGCACGTCGTGCGCGACCGCCGTGGCGATCGTGTGCGCACGGTCGGCGGCCGAGATGCCGGTCGTCACGCCTTCGGCCGCTTCGATGCTGACCGTGAAGGCGGTGCCGTACTGCGTGCCGTTGCGGTAGGTCATCAGCGGCAGGTGCAACTGCTTGCAGCGTTCCTGCGTCAACGTCAGACAAACCAGGCCGCGGCCGTACTTGGCCATGAAGTTGATCGCTTCCGGCGTGACGAATTCGGCGGCGATCACGAGGTCGCCCTCGTTTTCGCGGTCTTCTTCGTCGACCAGGATCACCATCCGGCCGGCTTTCAGCTCGGCGATGATGTCGAGCGTGGAGGCGAGCGTCATAAGGGGGCGAGAAAGAGGAAAGTGCGTATTTTACGCCAGCCGGACGGCGTTTCGGCTGGCATGGGCTGCGTGCCGCCGGCAAGCGCTCCGGAAAGCGCTGCGGCCGGCCTGCGCGGCAGGCCTGGCCTGGCCGCCGCGCGTTGCCTGCACGCGGGTGCGGGCGGTGGCGGGCCGAGCTTTGCATCAGGCGTGCTGGTCGCGCCCGCCCAGGTAGTCGAGCTTGCCGAGCTCGACGCCGCTGTGACGCAGGATGTCGTACGCGGTCGTCACGTGGAAGAAGAAATTGGGCAGCACGAAATTCAGCAGGTAAGACTGGCCGGTGAACTCGATCGGGCCGACGCGCATCTTCAGCACGATCTGGCGCGCCTCGCTGCCGTCGATCTGCGCGGCGTCGAAGCTTTTCAGGTAGTCGATCGTCTTCTGGATGCGTGCGTGCAGCTCGTCGAAGGTCTGCTCGACGTCCGGGTAGCTCGGAATCTCGACATCGGCGAGCCGCGCGGCGCAGCCCTTGGCCGTGTCGGTCGCGATGTAGACCTGGCGGACGAGCGGCAGCATGTCCGGGTACAGGCGGGCACCGACGAACACCGACGGATCGATCTGCTTTTCGGCCGCGTGCGCCTGCGCCTTGCCGAGGATGTGCTGCAGGTTGGTCAGGCCACGAATCAGGACAGGCAACGAGGCCTGATACATCGAAATGGACATGGGGACGACTCCTTGAGGAAGAGGGTGACCAATACGCGGCCGCGCCGTGCGTTGCGGCGCCGAAACCGCTGTCGACGCATCTTAGCGCGGCGGCATGACCCGTGCGCGTCGTTGGCCATTCGGCCAGATGTCGGCGCGGGCAGGCGAGCGTCGAGCGCAGGCATCGTCGCTTCGACCGGCGACGCGCGGCGCGAAACGGGGCGGGAGATCAGGTAGTTCGAGAACGCGCAGCCGCCCGCGCGATCGTCGACCGCGTTGACGGTCAGGCTCACGCCGTTGACCGTGATCGACCCGTTCAGTGCGTGGCGTCGGGCGGCGCGAAGCGCGCGAGGATCCGCAGGTCGTCGCCGACCCGCTCGAATCCGTGGAACGACAGCCGCGTACGCGCGTCGAGGTTCGCCGGCGCGGCGAGGTCGAACATGCCGGCCGCATCGGCGCCCAGCAGGCTCGGCGCGAGGTAGACGAGCAATTCGTCGACGCACTGCTCGCGCAGCAGCGAGCCGTTCAGCTTGTGGCCGGCCTCGACGTGCAGCTCGTTGACGCCGCGCGCGCCAAGCGCCGCCAGCATCGCGGGCAGGTCGACCTTGCCTTGCGCATTCGCGATCGGCACGATTTCCGCACCACGCGCCTTCAGCACGTTCGCGCGCACCTCGCCGGCGGCGTCGAGCCGGCCGCAGAAGATCAGCAGCGGCGCGCCTTCGAGCAGCCGCGCGTCGAGCGGCAGGTCGAGGCGGCTGTCCACCAGGATGCGCTGTGGCTGGCGCGGCGTGTCGATGCCGCGCACGGTCAGCAGTGGGTTGTCTTCACGCACGGTGCCGATGCCGGTGAGGATCGCGCAGGCGCGCGCCCGCCATGCATGCCCGTCGAGGCGCGCGGCCTCGCCGGTAATCCACTGGCTTTCGCCGGACGGCAGCGCGGTGCGGCCGTCGAGCGACGCAGCGGTCTTCATCCGTACCCACGGGCGGCCGCGCGTCATCCGCGACACGAAGCCGATGTTCAGTTCGCCGGCTTCATGCGCGAGCAGCCCGCAGCGCACGTCGATGCCCGCGTCGCGCAGCATCCCGAGGCCGCGCCCCGACACCTGCGGGTTCGGGTCTTCCATCGCGGCGACGACCTTCGCGACGCGCGCGTCGATCAGCGCGTTCGCGCACGGCGGCGTGCGGCCGAAATGGCTGCACGGTTCGAGCGTCACGTAGACGGTCGAACCCGCGACGTCGTAGCCACGCGAGCGTGCGTCCTTCAGCGCCTGCACCTCCGCGTGATCCTGGCCGGCCGGCTGCGTGAAGCCTTCGCCGATCACGTCGCCATCCTTGACGATCACGCAGCCGACACGCGGGTTCGGCGCCGTCGTATACATGCCGCGCGCGGCGAGCGCCAGCGCGCGCTGCATGTGGGCGAAATCGATATCCGAGAACATGCGCGCGGACCCGGGTCAGGCAGCGAGTGCCGCGAATGCGCGGCGCGCGGCCGCGAGCGTCGCGTCGATCACCGCGTCGTCGTGCGTGCTCGACACGAAGCCGGCCTCGTACGCGGACGGCGCGAAGTACACGCCTTCGTCGAGCATCAGGTGGAAGAAGCGGTTGAAGCGCTCGGTGTCGCTCTTCGTCACTTCGGCGAAGCTGGTCGGCACGCGTTCGGCGAAGTAGAGGCCGAACATCGCGCCGATCGAGTCGGCCGCGAACGGCACGCCGGCCGCACGCGCTTCGGCCGCGAGGCCGTCGGCGAGCCGCTTCGTCTGCGCGGTGAGCGCGTCGTAGAAGCCGGGCGCCTGGATCAGCTGCAGCGTCTTCAGGCCCGCGGCGACCGCGATCGGGTTGCCCGACAGCGTGCCGGCCTGATAGACGCCGCCGAGCGGCGCGAGGTGGGCCATGATGTCGCGGCGGCCGCCGAACGCGGCAGCCGGCATCCCGCCGCCGATCACCTTGCCGAGGCAGGTGAGGTCGGCCGTGATGCCGTAGTAAGCTTGCGCGCCGCCGAGCGCGACGCGGAACCCGCACATCACTTCGTCGAAGATCAGCACGGCGCCGTGCTTCGTGCACAGTGCGCGCAGCGCGTTCAGGAATTCGGGCGTGCCGCGCACGAGGTTCATGTTGCCCGCGACCGGCTCGACGATCACGGCGGCGATCTCGTCGCCGAATGCACCGAACGCTTCTTCGAGCGCGGCGACGTTGTTGTATTCGAGGACGGTCGTGTGCTTCGCGATGTCGGCGGGCACGCCGGCCGACGTCGGGTTGCCGAACGTCAGCAGGCCCGAGCCGGCCTTCACGAGCAGGCTGTCCGCGTGGCCGTGGTAGCAGCCCTCGAACTTGACGATGCGGCTGCGGCCCGTGAAGCCGCGCGCGAGACGCAGCGCGCTCATCGTGGCCTCGGTGCCGCTCGACACCATCCGCACCTGCTCGATCGACGGCACGAGCTTGCAGATTTCCTCGGCGATCTCGATCTCGGCTTCGGTTGGCGCGCCGAACGAGAAGCCGTCGGCGAGCACGTTCTGCACGGCCGACAGGACTTCCGGATGGACGTGGCCGACGATCATCGGGCCCCACGAGCCGATGTAGTCGATGTATTGCTTGCCGTCGGCATCCCAGAAATACGGGCCTTGTGCGCGCGCGACGAAGCGCGGCGTGCCGCCGACCGAACGGAATGCGCGCACCGGCGAGTTGACGCCGCCGGGAATGGTCTTCTGGGCGCGTTCGAAGAGGATCTGATTGTTGGACATGGGCGAAACCTGCGAGAGAAGGGCGCGGGGGCCTGTGCACGGGCCGCGGCGCCTGGGCGGAACGATCGTCTGATTGTACCGGAGACGCGCGCGGCGGGCCCGCGGCGCGGTCTGCGGCCTTTCGGCGCGCGAGGGATCGCGCGGGCCGGAAACGAAGAAGCGGCGATTTGGCCCCGTTAACGATCCGGCACGGGCGGCGGCTTGCGCTTGCCGGTCAGCTCGGCCCAGCGCTTCTCGAGCGGGCCTTCGACCATCGGCTTGATCACCGTGCCGGAACTCTGCGCATCCCAGGTCTGCACCGAGTACGGATGCACGCGCAGCGCGTCGCGCGCGATCACGACGTCCTGGTGCGCGTCGACCAGCCAGTCGTATACGAAGTCGATGCACAGCCGGTAGCCGCGCTTCGTCGACGGATCGGGCACCTCGTACGGCGCGCGCGTCACGTAGCCGGAACCGAACACGCCCTTGGGCTCCTTCGCGACGCGGTGCAGGAACACGCGGTCGCCCGGCAGGATGCCGCGCGCGAAGCCGCAGCCCCACACGTCATGCACGGCCTCGCCGGCCTTCACGCGCGCGGCGACGTCGGGCAGTTCGGGCCACGGCCATTTCTTGGGGCTCCAGATCAACAGGAAAGCGGTCATCGGTTCGGTCGTGCGTCTAATTGGTCAGACGAGAGGGGCGCGGAGCTGCAAGCTTAATCGAATCCCCGCCCGCGATCCTGCGCGGCGGCGTTTTTCGGCCAGCCGCGCACCCGGCCGGCGGCACCCAAAAAGTTGCGCGTACAATCATGGGCCTGGCCGCGCCGTTCTCGGCGCGGCCTCCCGTCTTCACCGCCACGTGCGCCCCGATGCGCGCGGGCTCCACTCCGGATACCCATGTCTCACGTCGTCCGGCGCCGGCCCGATGCCCGGCTGATCCTGTTGCTCGGCGCGCTCGCCGCCTGCGGGCCGATTGCCACCGACATGTACCTGCCGAGCCTGCCGTCGATCGCCGGCGGCTTCTCCGTCAGCCCCGGCGCCGCGCAGCGCACGCTGACGAGCTTCATGGCCGGCTTCTCGATCGGCATGCTGCTGTACGGCCCGCTGTCCGACACGTGGGGCCGCCGTCCCGTGCTGCTCGGCGGCATCGCGTTGTTCACGCTCGCGAGCATCGGCTGCTTCGTGTCGAACTCGATCGACATGCTGATCCTCGTGCGCTTCCTGCAGGCGCTCGGCGCCGGCGCGGCGTCGGTGCTGTCGCGTGCGATCGCGCGCGACGCGCACGAGCCGACCGACGCGGCGAAGGTGCTGTCGATGGTCGCGATCGTCACTGCGGTCGGGCCGCTGCTCGCGCCGCTGGTCGGCGGGCAGATCCTGCGTTTCTCGGGCTGGCGCGGCGTGTTCGTCGTGCTGGCCGTGTTCGGCGCGGTGTGCGCGGCGACCGCGTACCTGCGCGTGCCCGAAACCTGGCCGAAGGAGCGGCGCAAGAGCGCGGCCGTGCTCGCATCGTTCGCGTCGTATGGGCGCATCCTGTCCGATCCCGTCGCATGGGGACACATGCTGTGCGGCGGGATGGCGTTCGCGGCGATGTTCTCGTACATCACCGCGACACCGTTCGTGTATATCGAGTATTTCCACGTGTCGCCGCAGCACTACGGGCTGCTGTTCGGCCTGAACGTGGTCGGCATCATGATCGGCAACTTCACGAACACGCGGCTCGTCGGCCGCATCGGTTCGCTGCGCATCATCGCGGCCGCGTCGCTCGTGAGCTGCATCGCATCGCTCGCGGTCGCGCTCGTCGCGCTGACGGGGTGGGGCGGGCTGTGGTCGATCGTCGTGTGCCTGTTCTTCGTCGTCGGCGTGGTCGGGATCCTGTCCGCGAACTGCACGACCGACCTCATGCATCGCTATCCGCACAACGCGGGCGCGTCGGCGGCCGTGTTCGGCGCGATGCAGCTGGCGCTCGGCGCGCTCGCGAGCGTCGCAATCGGCGCACTCGCCGACGGCACGCCGTTCGCGATGGGCGTGACGATCGGCGTCTCGGGCGTGCTGTGCTTCGCCGGCCGCTACCTCGTGCTGCGCTGGCACGGGCGGCCCGTCAAGGCGGGCGCCTGAACCGCGGCCTGACGGCAGAATGAAAAACGCCACCGTGCGCGCTGCGCCGGTGGCGTTTTCGTTTCGAACGCGGAAAGCGGCTGCCGCCGCGCCGCGTCAATCCCGCGCGACGTCCTTCGCCGCCGGCGACGCGCCGTGGCTCAGCCAGTCGAGCACGTCGGCCGTCTCGTCGTCGCTTGCGCGCGCCTTCGCCTGGGCGACGGCCTCGGGCAGTTCGCCGTTGGTCGACGCACGGCGGATCGCGACGCCGACCGCGAGGATGTCGATCATCAGCAGATGCAGGACCCGCGAGATCATCGACAGCTGCGATTCGCGCATCTCGATGTGATCGGTCTCGAGCGCGACGGTCGCGCGCTTCGCGAGCGGCGTGTTGCTCGACGTGATCGCGATCACCTTCGCGCCGGCCTGCATCGCGACCTCGAGCACGCGCAGCAGCTCGGGCGCGCGCCCCGACTTCGACACCGCGACGATCACGTCGCCCTTGCCGAGCAGCGCGGCCGACGCGGCCTGCATGTACAGGTCGCCGTACGCGATCGTCGGGATCCCGAAGCGGAAGAACTTGTAATGCGCGTCCTGCGCGACGATGTTCGAATTGCCGAGCCCGTAGAACTCGATGCGCCGCGCGCCGTTCAGGATCTCGATCGCGTTCTCGACGTGCTCGAAATTCAGGTGCTCGCGCAATTGCAGGATTGCGGACACCGTGTTGTCGAGCACCTTCGCGCCGAAGTCGGTGGCCGTATCGCCGAGATGCACCTGGCTGTGGCTCATCGGGATCGTGCCAGTGAGGCCGGTGGCGAGCTTCAGCTTGAAGTCCGACAGCCCCTGGCAGCCGAGCGAGCGGCAGAAGCGGATCACGGTCGGCTGGCTCACGTCGGCCTTGCGCGCGATGTCGACGATCGGATCGTTGATGATCGAGCGCGGATGGTTCAGCGCGAGATCGGCGACGCGGCGCTCGGCCGGCGTCAGTGCGTCGCGCATCTGGCGAATCCGTTCGAACACGGCCGACGACGCACCGCCCGAACGGTTCGACAACTGCTCCGCGAGGATCGCCGACACGCCGAGGAACGCCGGGTATTCGGCGGTGATCAGGTAGGTCGGGATGTTTTCGAGGTAGTGCGTGAAGCGGCCCTTCGCCTCGAAGCGCGCGCGGAACGACGAGCGCGTGAACAGTTCGCCGAGCTTCAGCGCGACGCCGCCGCCGATGTATACGCCACCGAGCGCGCCGAGCGTCAGCGCGACGCTGCCCGCGAACGCGCCGAGAATCCCGCAGAAGCATTCGACCGTCTCGAGCGCGAGCGCGTCGCCCGCATGCGCGCGCTCGACGATCTCGGCCGTGTCGACGGTCGCGGCCACGCGCTTCTTGTCGCGGGCGGCGAGCGCGCGATAGACGATCTCCATGCCGGGGCCCGCGCATACGCGTTCGAACGACACGTGCGGAAACTTCTTGCGCGCGTACTGCAGCACCAGATCCTCGCGCTCGTCCTGCGGCGCGAACGACGCGTGGCCGCCTTCGCTGCCGAGCGCGATCCAGCGGTCGTCGGCCGGAATCAGCCCCGACACGCCGAGCCCGGTGCCGGGCCCGAGCAGCCCGATCACGCTGTTCTGGCGGCGCGCGCCGCCGCCGATCTGCACGCGCTGCGCGTCGGTCAGGCCCGGCAGCGCCATGGCCAGCGCGGTGAAATCGTTGACGACGAGCAGCGTGTCGAAGCCGAGCGCGCGGCGCGTCGCCTCGATCGAGAAGCTCCAGTCGTGGTTGGTCATCGTGACCTGGTCGCCGTCGACCGGATTGGCGATCGCGATCGCCGCGTGATTCACGCGGCTGATCTTCACGTCCTTCAGGTATTTGCGGATCGCGTCGGTGAGCGTCGGATAGTCGGCGCCGGGATACACGCGGATCTGCGTGATGTCGCCCGGGCCGGTTTCCAGCGCGAAGCGCGCGTTGGTGCCGCCGACGTCCGCGAGCAGGCGCGGGCCGTCGGCATGCTGGCCCGCGACGGCCGCCTTACTTTGCGCACCAGTAGACATCGAGCTGGGTCCCCTTGTCGTTGGCCAGTTGGGAAATCGCGTTCTTCTGCAGCGATGCGGCCGCGGCGTCGAGCACCGCGCGCTTGGCGGTGCCCGCGATCAGCAGGAACAGCCGGTCGACGCGCTTGAGCGCATCGAGCGAGAAGCTCACGCGCGCATGCGGCGCGGCGCCGGGATGCACGGCGACGAAACGCTCGGGCGTCGTGATCGCGTGATCCCATTCGGGCGCATCGGCGAAGATCGACGCGGTATGGCCGTCCTCGCCCATGCCGAGCACCGCGATGCTCGGCACGCGGTAGTCGGCGTTCGCGTTCAGCGCGGCGACGTGTGCGTCGAGCGCGTTGCGCGTGTCGACGAGCGGCAGGAAGCGGGCCGGGGCCGCTGCATGCTGCAGCAGCGTGTCGCGCACGAGGTGCGCATTGCTGGCCGCCTCGTTCTCCGGCACCCAGCGGTCGTCGACCAGCGTCACGTCGACGCCGGCCCAGTCGAGCGCCGCGTGCGACAGCGTTTGCAGGAACGGGCGCGGGCTCGTGCCGCCGGACACCGCGAGCGTCGGGCGCGCGGGGCCGGCGAGCGCGGCGCGCAGCGCATCGCCGACGGCGCGCGCGAGCGCTTCGCTTTGCGCTTCCTGGGTGTCGAAAGCGTGGATCTCGATCACATCTCCTCCGGACTGCTTTGTCTGTTCAAATCGTACGAATCGTGGGGCACGTTGCCGCGTACGGGGGCGTGCGCGGCAACGGTTTGCATCAGTTCTCTTCTTCGAGCCAGCAGGTGTCGTGCTGCGCGAGCATCGCGCTCGCCGCGGCCGGCCCCCACGTGCCCGCCGCATACGGCTTCGGCGGCTTCAGCGTACGTGCCCATTCGTTCAGGATGGGCTCGACCCAGCGCCATGCGGCTTCCTGTTCGTCGCGACGCACGAAGAGGGCGAGACGGCCGTTGATCACGTCGAGCAGCAGGCGCTGGTACGCCTCCATCTGCCCTTCCTTGAAGAACTGGTCGAACGCGAGGTCGAGGTGCACGCTCGCGAGGTTCATCCCTTCGCCCGGCTGCTTCGCGAGGCAGTACAGGCGGATCGTCTCGTTCGGCTGCAGCCGGATCACGAGGCGGTTCGAGCCGGGACGCAGCGCGGTGGGCCCGAGCGCCGAATGCGGCACCGGGCGGAAATTGACGACGATCTCCGCGACGCGATCGGCAAGACGCTTGCCGGTGCGCAGGAAGAACGGCACGCCGGCCCAGCGCCAGTTCTCGATCTCGACCTTCAGTGCGACGAAGGTTTCGGTCTGGCTGTCGGGCTTCACGCCCGGCTCGGTCGCGTAGGCCGGCACCTGCGCGCCCTTGATCACGCCCGCATGATACTGGCCGCGCACGGCCACCTTGCCGATGTCGCGCGGATCGACGGGCTTCAGCGCGCGCAGCACGCGCAGCTTTTCGTCGCGCACCGAATCCGAATCCATCGAATGCGGCGGCTCCATCGCGACGATCGACAGCAGCTGCAGCAGGTGGTTCTGCACCATGTCGCGCAGCGCGCCCGTATTGTCGTAGAAATCGCCGCGTGCCTCGACGCCGAGCTCCTCGGCGATCGTGATCTGGATGCTCTCGACCCATTCGCGGCGCCACAGCGGCTCGAACAGCGCATTGCCGAAGCGCAGCGCGAGCAGGTTCTGTACGGGTTCCTTGCCGAGGTAGTGGTCGATCCGGTAGATCTGGCCTTCCGCGAAAATCTCGCCGACCGCGTCGTTGATCGCATTCGACGACTTCAGGTCGTAGCCGAGCGGCTTCTCGAGCACGATGCGCGAGCCTTCGTTCAGGCCGACCGACGCGAGCGCCTTGCAGATCGGCACGAACAGCGACGGGCCCGTCGCCAGATAGAACACGCGGATGCCGGGCAGCGATGCGACCGCGTCGCGCAGCACGACGTAGTCTTCCGCGCGGCCGAGGTCGAGTTTCACGTACTCGATGCGATCGAGGAAGGACTTCCACGCAGCGTCGTCGAACGCTTTGCCGGCCGCCTTGGCCGCGTGCGGCTTCACATGCGTGTCGACCCATTCGAGATAGGCCGCGCGATCCGATTCGTGACGCGCCACGGCGACGATCCGGCCGCTCTCCGCCAGCATGTTCGCACGGTGTGCTTCGAACAGCGCGGGCAGGATCTTGCGCATCGACAGATCGCCGGTGCCGCCGAAAAGTACGAAGGTAAAGCTGGAATCGGTATGCATGTGTCTCCGCCGTGTTGGGGGTGCTGGGAAGCGATCCGTAGTGCGATAAAAATATTTTTGACACTGAATTGTAGTTTAACTACAATCCGCCGCAAGGGGTAGCACCTGGGTGAAGAAAAAAAGAAGTGCGGTCGATGAACTGCGCGAGCTTCGCCTTCGGGAACGCCTTGTGCCGAATGTTATCGGACATTGACGGCGCGCATCGTCGGCGCGACGTCGGCCCCGGGCTCGTGCCGCATCATCGCGGCGGGCCAGAAACACAAAGAGGAGACACGCCGTTGAATCTCGATTCACGCTTTCTGTAAGAGCCCGGCCGGTCATCGGCCCCGTACGCTGCATGCGTCCCGCGGCTCGATTTCCCCGTCGTTATCAAGAAGCCGGTTCCCGGTCAGGGAACCTCACGAGTTGATTCAGTCTGGAGGAGATAAGTAATGAAAGTTCGCTCGATCATGGGTGCGCTCTGCGCAGCAGGTCTGATGGCTGGCGCCGTGGCGGCGCAAGCAGCCGAGAATGTAACGGTGCTGCACTGGTGGACCTCGGGTGGCGAGTCGAAGGCCGTCGGCGTGCTGAAGGACGACCTGCAGAAGCAGGGCTACGTGTGGAAGGACTTCGCGGTCGCGGGCGGCGCCGGTGCCGCGGCAATGACCGCGCTGAAGACCAAGGTGATCAGCGGCGACGCACCGTCGGCCGCGCAGATCAAGGGCCCGCTGATCCAGGACTGGGCCGACCAGGGCGTGCTCGTCAACATCGATTCCGCTGCCGGCGACTGGAAGCAGAACCTGCCGCCGGAAATCGACAAGATCATCAAGTACAAGGGCCACACCGTCGCGGCGCCGTTCTCGGTGCACCGCGTGAACTGGCTGTACATCAACAAGGCCGCGCTCGACAAGGTCGGCGCGAAGGTGCCGACCACCTGGCCTGAATTCTTCGCGGTGGCCGACAAGCTGAAGGCCGCGGGCATCCAGCCGGTCGCGATGGGCGGCCAGCCGTGGCAGGACCTGACGCTGTGGGAAGACGTCGTGCTGTCGCAGGGCCCGGCGTTCTACAAGAAGGCGCTGGTCGACCTCGACCAGGCGACGCTGACGTCGCCGCAGATGCTGTCCGTGTTCGACACGGTGCGCAAGATCCAGGGCTACTTCGATACCGGCCGTAACGGCCGCGACTGGAACCTCGCGACCGCGATGGTCATCAACGGCAAGGCCGGCATGCAGTTCATGGGCGACTGGGCGAAGGGCGAGTTCGAGAACGCGGGCAAGAAGGCGGGCAAGGACTACATCTGCGCAGCGGTGCCGGGCACGGCGAATGCGTACACGTTCAACGTCGATTCGTTCGTGTTCTTCCAGCAGAAGGGCGAGAAGGCCGCGACGGCGGGCCAGCTCGCGCTCGCGAAGACGATCATGACGCCGGACTTCCAGGAACAGTTCAGCCTGCTGAAGGGTTCGGTGCCGGTGCGCCTCGGCGTGAAGATGGACAAGTTCGACGACTGCGCGAAGAAGTCGTATGCCGACGAGCAGACTGCGATCAAGTCGGGCGGTTTCGTGCCGTCGCTCGCGCACGGGATGGCGCAGAGCGATGCGACCGCCGGCGCGATCACGGACGTCGTGACGAAGTTCATGAACTCGCAGCAGGATTCGAAGAGCGCGGTCGCCGCGCTCGCGAAGGCCGCGAAGGTCAAGTAACGCGCGACAGGCGCCCGGCCGGACGCGTTTCATCGGCCGGGCGTTTTTGCATGTGCAGCAAACGGGCTCGCCCGCGGGCTCGTGCCGTACCTGGCGCCGGCCCGGCCTGCGTCGCCCTCGTTCCAGGAGTCGAATCAAGTGGCTGCCCCTCTTAGCGGAAACGGATCCGGCGCTGCCGCCGCACGGCGTACCTCGCCGATGTCGGCCTTCGCCGATCGCTGGATCCCGAAGCTCGTGCTTGCGCCGAGCGTCGCGATCGCCGTGGTGTTCATCTACGGCTTCATCCTGATTACCGGTTATCTGTCGCTGACCAATTCGCGGCTGTTGCCGAACTACGAATTCGACGGCTTCGGCCGTTACACCGACCTGTTCCAGAACGACGTGTGGTGGACCTCCGCCGCGAACCTCGGCTGGTTCGGGATTCCGTTCATCGCGGTCTGCGTCGCGCTCGGGCTGTTCCTCGCGATCCTGCTCGACCAGCGGATCCGCAACGAAGGCGCGCTGCGCGCGGTCTTCCTGTACCCGATGGCGCTGTCGTTCATCGTCACCGGCACCGCGTGGCAGTGGATCCTGAACCCGGGCCTCGGCCTCGAGAAGGTGATGCACGACTGGGGCTGGACGAGCTTCTCGTTCGGCTGGCTCGACGATCCGGACAAGGCGATCTTCTGCGTGGTGATCGCGGCCGTGTGGCAGTCGACCGGCTTCGTGATGGCGCTGTTCCTCGCGGGGCTGCGCGGTGTCGATGCGGAAATCTTCAAGGCCGCGCAGGTCGACGGCGCGACGCTGCCGACCATCTACCGCAAGATCGTGATCCCCAGCATGCGCCCGGTGTTCTTCTCGGTGCTGCTGATCCTCTGCCACATCACGATCAAGACCTTCGATCTGGTCGTCGCGCTGACGGCAGGCGGCCCGGGTACGTCGTCGTCGCTGCCGGCCATGTTCATGTACACGTTTTCGTTCAACCGCGGCCAGCTCGGGCTCGGCGCGGCGTCCTCGGTGATGATGCTCGCGACCGTGGTCGCGGTGCTGGTGCCGCTGATGTATATGGAATCGAGGAGCACCCGCAATGCAGCCTAAGATGACGATCAGCCGGGCAGTGATCTATGCGGCACTGATCCTGTTCGCGCTGTATTTCCTGTTCCCGATCTACGTGATGCTGTCGACGTCGTTCAAGGATCTCGACCAGCTGCGCACCGGCAACCTGCTGACGCCGCCCACCACGTGGACCGTCGAGCCGTGGGTGAAGGCCTGGAGCGGCGCCTGTACCGGCGTGCGCTGCGACGGCATGAAGCCGTTCTTCCTGAACTCGCTGCAGATGGTGATCCCGGCCGTGCTGATCTCGTCGCTGATCGGCGCGTTCAACGGCTACGTGCTCACGCACTGGCGCTTTCGCGGCGCCGACGCACTGTTCACGATGATGCTGGTCGGCTGCTTCATCCCGTTCCAGGTGATCCTGCTGCCGATGGCGCGCCTGCAAGGGATGCTCGGCCTCGCCAACACGATTCCGGGGCTCGTGTTCGTGCACGTGGTGTACGGCATCGCGTTCACGACGATGTTCTTCCGCAACTTCTACGTGAGCGTGCCGGCCGAGCTCGTGAAGGCCGCGCGCATCGACGGCGCGGGCTTCTTCACGATCTTCACGAAGATCCTGCTGCCGGTGTCGCTGCCGATCTTCATGGTGTGCCTGATCTGGCAGTTCACGCAGATCTGGAACGACTTCCTGTTCGGGATCGTGTTCTCCGGCGTCGATTCGATGCCGATCACGGTTGCGCTGAACAACCTCGTCAACACGTCGACGGGCGTGAAGGAATACAACGTCGACATGGCCGGCGCGATCATCGCCGCGCTGCCGACGCTGCTCGTCTACATCGTCGCCGGCCGCTACTTCGTGCGCGGGCTGACGGCGGGCGCGGTGAAGGGGTAGGCGCGGTTTCATCCGATACGACGAACCGGCCGCGCATCGCGCGCGGCGCATCGAAACGAACCCGACGCGGCGCCGGAGTGCGCCGCGCGAGACGAGACTGAGGATTCACAGCATGGCAAGCCTTTCCATCCGTGACGTGTACAAGACCTACCCGAACGGGGTGCCGGTCCTGAAGGGTGTCGACATCGAGATCGAGGACGGACAGTTCCTGATCCTGGTCGGCGGGTCGGGCTGCGGGAAGTCGACGCTGCTCAACATGATCGCCGGGCTCGAGACCGTGACGAGCGGCGAGATCTGCATCGACGGCAAGGTCGTCAACGACCTGTCGCCGAAGGACCGCGACATCGCGATGGTGTTCCAGTCGTACGCGCTGTATCCGTCGATGACGGTGCGCGAGAACATCTCGTTCGGCCTGAACATCCGCAAGGTGCCGAAGAGCGAGCAGCAGCAGATCGTCGACCGCGTGTCGCAGATGCTGCAGATCCAGCACCTGCTCGACCGCAAGCCGGGCCAGCTGTCGGGCGGCCAGCGCCAGCGTGTCGCGATGGGCCGTGCGCTCGCGCGCGATCCGTCGCTGTTCCTGTTCGACGAGCCGCTGTCGAACCTCGACGCGAAGCTGCGCATCGAGATGCGCGCGGAAATCAAGCTGCTGCACCAGCGCCTCGGCACGACGATCGTCTACGTGACGCACGACCAGATCGAGGCGATGACGCTCGGCGACCGGATCGCGGTGATGAAGGACGGCGTCGTCCAGCAGTTCGGCGCGCCGCAGGAGATCTACGATTCGCCGTCGAACCTGTTCGTCGCGGGCTTCATCGGCGCGCCGCCGATGAACTTCATCAACGGCAAGCTGGTCGAGCAGGGCAGCGGGATCGCGCTCGAAGTCGACACGGGCGTCAAGCGCGGCGCGCTGAACCTGCCGTTCGACGCAGCGAAGCTGAAGTCGCACGTCGGCCGCGAGGTGATCCTCGGCCTGCGTCCGGAGCGCATCACCGACCTGCGCCACGCGCACAACGGCGACGCGTCGCACCTGCAGCCGTTCGACGTGCGCGTCGACGTGACCGAGCCGACCGGGCCGGACACGCACGTGTTCGCGCAGGTGAACGGCAAGCGCATCGTGAGCCGCGTGCATCCGGCCGCGAACCCGCAGCCCGACCAGACGCTGTCGCTGCTGTTCGACGTGTCGAAGGCGGTGCTGTTCGATCCGGCGTCGGAAGAGCGGATCGCGTGACGCGGTCCATGCGCTGAACGAAGAAGGGGCCGTTTCGAAGCGGCCCCTTTCGTTTGCGCATGCGGGTGCGGCGTCAATGCGTCAATGCGGCAGCCTGACGTCGAACTTGAACGTTGCAAGCCGGGCGACGAGGATGAAGCCGGTCGCGAGCAGCACGCTGTACACCGAGTCGAACTGCAGCCACACCAGCAGCAGGTAGAACCAGCAGCCGACGAACGCGCAGGTCGCATACGGCCGCGAATCCCGCAGGATCAGCGGGATGTCGTTGCACAGCACGTCGCGGATGATCCCGCCGACCACGCCCGTGATCACGCCCATCATCACCGCGATGAAGCGCGGCATCTCGGCATCGAGCGCGATCGCCGTACCCGAGATGCTGAAGATCCCGAGCCCGATCGCATCGGCCACGAGCAGCAACCGCTCGGCCGACAGCCGCGACAACATTCGCAGCACGAACGGCGCGAACAGCGCGAGCACGAAGATCGCGATCACATAGTCGTCGTGCACGACCCAGTAGAACGGCCGGCGCTCGAGCAGGATGTCGCGCAGCGTGCCGCCGCCGAATGCGGTGGCGAGCGCGACGACGAACGTGCCGACCGAGTCGAGGCGGTTCTTGCGCGCCTCGATGAACCCCGAGATCGCAAAGGCCAGCGTGGCGATCGCCTCCAGTACCGCGATCGCGAGCGTCAGCCTAGGATGCGGCACGCGGCCCCCGGTCGGCCGGTGTCGCGTGCGGCTGCAGCAGCACGAGCACCGCGCCCGCGCCGCCGTCGTTGCCGCGCGCTTCGCAGAACGCGATCACTTCTTCCTTCTGCACGAGCCATGCGCGCACCTTGCCCTTCAGCACGGGTTCCTTGCCGATCGAGCCGAGCCCCTTGCCGTGGATCACGCGCAGGCAGCGCAGCCCTTTCTTGCCGGCTTCGCGGATGAACTCGGCGAGCGCGTCGCGCGCCTCGTCGCGCCGCATGCCGTGCAGGTCGATCTGCGCCTGTACGATCCACGCGCCGCTCCTCAGCTTGCGCACGACGTCGCGGCTGATGCCGGGGCGGTGGTAATACAGCGAGTCGTCGCTGTCGAGCAGCGTCTCGGGATCGAATTCGTCGGACAACGTCGCGTTCAGCACGGCTTCCTCGTCGCGCTGCGTCTGCTTCGGCACCGGGTCGGGCGGCGTGCGGCCGGCCGCCGCGCGCGGCGGCGCGTTCAGCGGCTGGATCGCGCCGATCTCGTTGCGGAACAGGCTCGCGTCGGCTTCCGCCTTGCGCTCGGCCTTGGCCGTTTCGACGCGCGCGCGTTCGCGGCGATCGGCTTCGCCTTGCAGCGACTTGCACAATGCGCCGAGGCCCGCTAGGCCCTGGCCGCGCAGCACGGCGGGATCGGGCGCAGGCGCCGGCGCGACGGGCGCGGGTTTCGCGGGACGGGCGGCGATCTGCCGCTTCGCGGGATCGCTCGGATGGGGCTGGTTCTTCGCCATGATTCGGTACGCAGGGCAGGCGCGTTCGGGCGCGCGGGCAAAAAAAAGCCGCTGCACGGCGGCAGCGGCTTGTCCGGCCAGACCCGCTTCGCGGCAGCGGACGCCATTGTAGCGCCCGGCGCGGCGAGGCTCGCGGCTTACTTCTTGTCGTGCAGGCTTTCGAGGTAGCGCTGCGCGTCGAGCGCGGCCATGCAGCCCGTGCCCGCGCTGGTGATCGCCTGGCGGTACACGTTGTCCTGCACGTCGCCCGCGGCGAACACTCCCGCGACGCTCGTCGACGTCGCGTTGCCGTGCAGGCCGCTCTTCGTCAGGATGTAGCCGTCCTTCATCTCGAGCTGGCCCTGGAACAGGTCGGTGTTCGGCTTGTGGCCGATCGCGACGAACACGCCCTGCACGTTGAGGTCTTCCGTTGCGCCGGTCTTCACGTTCTTGATGCGCAGGCCCGTGACGCCCGAATCCTCGCCGGTCACTTCGTCGAGCACGTGATCCCACTTGATCACGACCGCGCCTTCCTTTTCCTTCTCCAGCAGGCGGTCGATCAGGATCGGCTCTGCGCGGAACTTGTCGCGGCGGTGGATCACCGTCACCTTCTTCGCGATGCCCGTCAGGTAGAGCGCTTCCTCGACGGCCGTGTTGCCGCCGCCGATCACGGCGACTTCCTGGTTGCGATAGAAGAAGCCGTCGCAGGTTGCGCAGGCGGACACGCCCTTGCCCATGAACGCTTCCTCGGACGGCAGGCCGAGATACTGCGCGGACGCGCCGGTCGCGATGATCAGCGAGTCGCACGTGTATTCGCCCGAGTCGCCGATCAGGCGGATCGGCCGCTCGTGCAGCTTCGCGGTGTGGATGTGGTCGAACACGATTTCGGTGTTGAAGCGCTCGGCGTGCTCGAGGAAGCGCGCCATCAGCTCCGGACCCTGCACGCCCTTCGCGTCGGCCGGCCAGTTTTCGACGTCGGTCGTGGTCATCAGCTGGCCGCCCTGCGCGATGCCGGTGATCAGCACCGGGGACAGGTTGGCGCGTGCCGCGTAGACGGCAGCCGTGTAGCCGGCGGGGCCGGAACCGAGAATCAGGACTTTGGCGTGTTTGGGCGTGGACATGTGCGAATCCGTAAAAGGCGGCCGCGGCGGGCGGGGTAGGGCTCGCCGTACGATCCGGGTTGACCGGGATGCCGTCATAGATGGGTATCAGTCGCGCATTATAAAGGTCCCGTTGCTGCATTGCCGAACGAGAGTTTCAATCGCGGCGATAGTGTCGCGCGGCGCAACGGCCGCGCAGCT
>NZ_JAAGPP010000151.1:0-21122 GCF_017104975.1 Burkholderia sp. Ac-20344 | reverse complement strand
CCCGAACAGGACCGTGAAACGACTCTACGCCGATGATAGTGCGGATTCCCGTGTGAAAGTAGGTAATCGTCAGGCTCCCTTAGCCAGAAACCCCCGCCCGAAAGGCGGGGGTTTTTGCATTGGCGCGGCGGAAATGCATGTGAAGCGGGCAACGCCCGATTCATTTGAAATCAGAGAGCATCACTCGCTTGCCAAGAATTCTTGTTGGCTGGCGATCAGCGATGCGCCACATGCAGTCTTCATCCCGTCCAGCGCAACGGCGCGGCCTTCAATAGTGTACTGGCTGGAGCCCTGAACGATCGGGTAGGCACCTTGGCACTTCGGACACAGGACCATATGGCCGACACCGGATGCTGGTCGACCGTTCAAGTTCGAAAGGCCGAAGCCGTCGAGCACCGTACCGCCGTGATCCGTTGTGTCGCCTTTGCGGATAATGGGTTTCATCGAAGAGTCTTGAGGAGCCGGACTATTTCGGCATTCTTGTTGGGCTCAGCAACTTCGAACGACGTCTGATCAAACTCATTTCGCTGGTCAAAATATTTCGCGCAGCAGACTGGCCGCGTCTGCCGCCAAGTCGGGATCTTGGTGCCGCCACTCGATTCGGCTCATCTCGTCGAGAAAATCAATGATGCTGTTTCGTTGATTTTTTGCGTACGTTTTCGAAATTTCATCGAGCCAGTCACTCGCTCCACCAGTTGCCATTCGGTGCAGCTTGTAGACAAGAGAATCGGGGATGTTGTCCGCCTCGTCGTACTCGACGGTCGCAATCTTCATGAACAACGGAAGAAAAAACGCAAATGCCTTCGGCTTCATAAAGGTGAGGCACGCGGATTCATCGCACTCGTAGTCTTCCCTTAATTCCTTGAGCGTTACTTCGAAGCGCTTTTTTCCTCGAAAGAAATCATCGACAGCACATGACTCGATTCCCGATCTGTCTGTGATCGATTCTCCCTTTGGGAAGGGATCGTTCGGAAACGTTGAGAAATCCAAACTCATTTCAGTAACCCCTCGCACTTTGCGACATTCGCCCATGCTTCGAGTGCTTCGTTACGGTGGTTGGCGTCTCCACCCGCGAAGCACTTTTTGTTGATCAAATCTCTTGCCATCGCGCATTCCCGGTTGTTTTCGCGCATCTGCAGAACGGTCGGCTGGTCCATGTTGGCCTTGCACGCTCTGGGGCGTTTGCATGCACGGTTGACCTCGTCCTGGAGCCTGCGATGTTCGCCCGGGGAGCAATTGCCCGGCGGCTGTATTGTGTCTGCGATCGGACTCACCTTGTTCCCGGCTTTGTCCGACGATGCAGAAGATGCCATCCAGACAACCACGCCAATCCCCGCCAATGTGCCAACCGCAGCACCAATTATCGTACCGATTCCGGGAAAGACTGCCGTCCCTGCAGCGGCACCCATTTCAGCGCCAGCAGGGATTGACAGCAGGCCCATCGGATCGATTTCCATCGAGGGGCGGCTGTCGGCATAGGCGTATTTATTGGGGCCTGCGATCAAACCGAGAGGATCCTGATTGATGTATCTTCCCGCCTCCGGATCGTAATAACGGTGACGGTTGTAGTACAACCCGGACTCTGCATCGTGATACTGACCCGGAAACCGAATCGGATTGTCGATTTTCGCGACAATCTGTTGGCCATTCCGCCCGTAACCGTCGAAGTCAACTGCCCAGACCACTTCGCGTTCGTCGTCGACGAGTTCCTGTGGTGCGCCGAGATGATCGCTCAGATAGTGATAGCGTTTGCCATTCGTCAGCTGTGCAAGCGGCCCCCGGTGATCAGGGTGTGGAACATAGGTCACGAGTGCGTCATCTCGTGTGCTTGTGCCGGCATACACTTCCTGCAACATCCAATCGTTGTCCCAAACGAACAAAGTCATGCGCGACGCCTGCCCGGCCGACGTGTGGATTTTGGCGATCCGGCGTCCCAACGCGTCGTAACGATATTCCGTACGGCCGCCATCGGCGTGCTCGACACCAATCAGCTGATGAGCAGCATCATAACGATAGCGCGTGACATGCGGCGGCAGCGTTGTCTCGCTCGGCTCGGAAGCATTGTGTCGCGGTAGGAGTCGTTCAAGAATACCAGGCGCCGGTTTGACCGAAGATTTGTCTGATATGAGCTGTGCCGCACGTGCTGTCCGGTTCCCGTGACCGTCGTAAGTAAAGTCGACCAGCGTTTGCGCAGAAGCCGCGGACGTGACAAATTGGTGCAGGCGGTCCCCGGTCGCACCTTGTGCGCTTTCCACAAAGGGAGCACTCGGGGAGCTGCTGGCCATCAGTCTAGCGATCAAATTTCCTGTCGAGTCGTAGCGAAACGACTCGCTTGTCACGTTGGGAATGGCTTCCCCTCGCTCGCGTGCGACACCGAGCAGTCGCGAAAGAGGATCGTAGCTATAGTGCTTGGCACCTCGCCATGCATCGTGCAAATCGGTTAATTGCCCGGCTGCGTCATAGTCCCACGCTCGCCAAGGCCGAGCTCCCGCTCGAGGTTGACTTTGCGAATCGAGATCCTGAAGCTGCTGCGACGCAAGTTGTCCGGAGTCGGTATATGTGAACAGCTGAGCGATTGCACCCTGCACATTTGTGACCGTGCGGTGTAGCGAATCGCGCTCGAAGCTCGCAAGCGGAACACCGTCAATCAGCATACCGTGAACGTGGCCGCTTCCGTACCGCTGCCATGTCAGGTTGCCAACTCCAGGCAGGTGCGTCTCGCTGCGATTACCGACTGCATCAAGTCGATGTTGAAGGCGCCAAACACGACCGTGATGTGCTTGGACTTCGGCGGTACGTCGCCCGGCTGCATCGTACTCGTAGGTGATTTGCGATACGTCGCCAGCCTCCTGGTGATGGTAGGCCTGTTTGAGCAGGCCTCGCTCGTCATAACTGAAAGTACTCTGCGTGTTGTCGCTCAGTTGGCGGCCGATCATTTGACCGAGATTGTCGTATATCAGCGTCGCGCGCAGTTGTCCGTCGTTTCCGCAATCGATCTGCTCGATCAGTTCGCCGGCGGCGTTGAATCGAAATTGCTGGCGCCGACCATCGAATCCGGTCTGCTCAATGATGCGTCCCAGTTGGTCGTACGCAAAAGTGCCACGTTCGCCTTTGGGGTTCGTCAGTGCGATGAGCTTGCCACGCTGATCGTACTCGAATCGATACGAGCCACCCACCGCGTCGGTTATGCTGAGTGGCCGATCGAAGGCATCCCATCCAACACTCGTAACGCGGCCGAGCGGATCGGTATATGCGGTTGGCCGGCTAGCTTTATCGTAGGTGGTGCGCCAGCACCCGAGTCCGGCAGGTTCGATTGCCGTCGTGTTGCCGGCAGCGTTGCCGAGAACCTTGGTCGTTTGCCCTAGCGCATTCGTCGTGCTTGTTTGGCGCCCGAAATCATCGTATGCGTATTGGGTCTTGAACCCTGAGCAATCGGTACGCGCAAGAAGTTGACCCGCATCGTTCCAGAGCATGCGTGTCACATTGCCGAGCTCGTCGGTGTGAGCAACAGGCAGCCCTTTTTCGTAGGCGGTCGAGGTTGCATTTCCTAGCGGATCGATTGCCTTGACCAGATGCCCATTGGCATCGTATTCCCGCTGCCAAATCTGGCCGGCCGGGTCACTAATGCGAGTAGGTAAGTTGTGTTCGCTGTATTCGATGCGCGTCAGGTGGCCAGCTGCATCCCGAATCACGATCGGGTTTCCGCGCGGATCACTGATGATCTGGCTCCTGCGGCCCAACGGGTCAATTCGACCTGATACGTTGCCGGCTTCGTCGAATTCAAGGAATTCAGTGCTGCCATCAGGATGAGTGATCTGATCGACTGCCCACAGTCCGTTGTATCGGTAGGTTGTCGTTTGGCCTACCGCATCGGTGACGCGAGTGACTTGCGCAGCAGGCAAATAGTCGAATCGTGTGTCGCGCGTAATGTCGTGTTTGCCGCCGTCTCCAAGGGTATAAGCATACGTTCGGACACAGCGTGCGTATGGCGAATCACCGTCCCATTCCGAGACAAACACGGCGCCAGCAGGCGTTTCATAGCTTGTGAGGAGATGGTTCGCGTAGCTGTACCGCCAGGTTTGACCTCCGCGGTCCACCGCTTTACTCAGATTACCCTCGTCGTCGTACTGATACGTTGCCAACTTTCTTTTGGAATCGCCATGCTCGTCTAGCAGATGCACTTCGACAATTCGCCCTTGATCGTCATGCTTACACGCGACCACGTGGACGTTATTGCGAACTTCCTGCAAGCTACCAGTTGATGTGTACGCAAAAGTTAGCGCCTGTCCATCACGCGTTTCGGAACGCTGGAGCAGGTGTCGATTCGGATCTACGGGGTGTGGCCCATATGTTTCGACAAGCCCATTCGAGAAGCGCACTTCGTACGCCGGCTGGTTTGCACGATCCTCGAGTCGCGCAAGGGTGTATTTTTCGAGCGGATGAAAGTGTTCTTGCCCAGCCTCGAGAAAGGGGAAGTGCAGTTGTCGACCGTCAAAATCGACATAGATCACCTTCCGGGTGCCGTCCGGTGACGTATGCGTATGAACTTCCGTTGCGTATTGCAACTTCCATGCGACGCCAAAGCTACCATTTCGCTGATCGGCGCTGCGGTATCTCCGATTCCATTGAATCGGCACTCGACCCGGCAAAGTAAAGTCGTCGTGCGTGAGAAGCTTTTGCCCCGTCGCAACATCGACAGGGTGCGCAGACTGAGTCTTCTTCGCGCATTCCGCGCAGTCTGCTTCGGTGACGGGTGCGAGTCCTCGCGCACTTCCGCCGCTTTGCGTAACTGGGCCGTCGAGATAGATTCCCTTACCCTTCAAGTGAATGCCTGCTGCGTCGATCGTGATTGTGCCGCCTGGACCGATCAGTTGAGCCGTTGACGCACCGGACAGGCTTGCCTGACCTTGATCGGTGATCCGAATCTGATTGCTGTCCGAGCTCTGAACAGGATCCGGAATTTGCGGACTGAAGTCTGGCGAGATATCGAGGGGCGTTTCCCGATCACGTTTAACCGCATCTCCAACCGCCTTGCCACGCACCGTTACGGCGTACGTATGCCCTACGTGCGAGGTCCAGTCTTGCACGACTCGGTCGACACGGCTTAGCCCGACGGTGGTAGCCATCTCCAGCACGACATTCCGCAGATAGAGGCCGCCAACGTTGACGTTATAAGCGAGTCCGACGTTGAGCATCTTGCCGAGCCCGACGCTTTGCACGGACGCGAGGCCGACTGTTTCGAACTTGACGCCACCAGTGGAAAGCGTCCAGTTCCGGCCGATCTTCGCGCTCTCGTCGTTGCCGATCGACTTGTCGCGATCGTTGCCGACCGAGTGCGATTCGTCGTTTTCGACTTCAATGCGCTGATCCTTCTCGGCATGCAGCCAGACTTCCTCTTGTCCCTTCCGATCCTCGAAGCGTAGTGCATTCGCCGTGTCGGAACTTCCACCCTTGGTTGATCGCGTCAGAATCCCGCTTTGGGTTGCGTTGGCCGGGAGTTGCCACGGCGGCATGTTCTGCGCGTTATAGACGGATGAGATGATCAGCGGGCGATCGGGATTTCCGTCGCCGAACACGATGACCACTTCGTCGCCGATTCTGGGCAACTGGATCATCCCGAAGCCGCTGCTTGCCCAAGGTTGAGAGACGCGAACCCAGCACGAGCTCGCCTGATTTCTCTTGCCCAGTCGGTCCCAATGGAACTGGACCTTCACGCGGCCGAGTTCATCCGTGTAGATTTCCTGTCCCTGAGGGCCGACGACGATCGCGGTCTGGATCCCATGAATGACAGGATGCGCAATCATCCGCAGCGGCCGATACGGAATCTTCTTGCGGATACATTTGAATTCGTTCGAATAGGTCGCGACGCCGGGCTGTGCCTGGTAGTTGTTCGTCCCGTGATGTCGGATCGACGTCAGCAGGAACTGACGATCTTCAGGCTGTGAACGTTCGTGATCGTAGTGATCCTCGATCTGGATGTAGCGATCAAGCGTGAGGCGCCGACAGTAGCTTTTGCCGACGAAAATCTTGCTATGTGCCGCAAGCGCTTCGGTACGGAAGCGTGCGAGTTGCTCGCCGCGCTCACTATCCGGGAAGCCGTGCGCACCGAGATAGTCATACACTTCGTAGTTCTCGACGTCACCCTGATTGATGCCAGTGTCGTCCTGGGCCTGCCGTCTCGCTCCGGGGGCCTTGTAGTCCACCGTCTTGAGCGTCGTGCTTCCGGAGGTAAGTTGGCGGCGGGCCGCAAACGACGTGATGACCTGCTCGTCGTCGAGAATCTCGTCGGTTGAGTAGCGCAGTGCGGCGCTACGACCGGGGATCGGCTGCGCGTCGACAGACGTATCGCTAATGATCAGCTTGTGCGCGTCTTTCGCATGCTCGAAGTAGAAGAACAGCCCTTCCTCCTGCATCAGCCGCAGCGCAAACGTCAGATCCGTCTCCTTGTATTGTGTGCAGTAGCTTCGATTCGCAGTCGGCTTTTGCAAGCGGAACTCGACGTCTCCGAACTTCCGATATCGATGGAGTACGGCGTCCAGGATTTCCTCGACCGTCTGCTCCTGGAAGACGCGAATGTCCTGGCGACGGTCCATGAAGGCGATCCAGGGGCGAGCAACGGCCTCGTATGTCGCGAGACCTCCGTCGGTGCCCGTATGCTCGAAATCCGTCACATAGCCGTGGAAAAAACGTTCCTCCGAGCTGGCTGTCGCATCGGTCAGCTGCAGGGTGACCGTGACAGGCTTGCCGATCAGCTTCTTGAGCTCGATATTGGGATCCTGCGATGCGAGCTTGAGTTTGATCTCGAACAGCTGGCCGAGCGCTTCGTCACAGTCGAACTCGGTCAGTACGAGCTCCGAGCGGCCGGAGAGCGGTGTCGCAATGGTGAACAATCGATTGGTTTGAAGCGCGAAAAATTGCTTCGCGATCTCGGAGAGGGAGAACGAAGACATCAGCGGCCCTGGAATTTGGTTAATCTTTTGCGCAGATCGTACCGCAAGGTACTCGGCCGGGGGAAGTATTACCAGTCAGTGCTTTAAATCAGGTCTCCGTCGAAATTCATAATGCGAATTTCCGAGCTCATGCGATTCATTGGGTGCTGCAGAGTGTCGATTGGCGACGATCAGTGAAAGATGCCTCTAACAGGCTGTTGAAAAACGTTGCGAGAGGGTCGCGCCGAAAATTGCCGACCTCTTAAAACGTCCTACGCGCGGCTCGCGCGACTTGGGTAAGGGGTAAAGCACACCCCCGAATGTGGGGTGCGGATGCCACTCAAAAGCGTTTTTCAACAGCCTGCTAATCGCTTGATACTGTTTAGCTTCGTCAACTTGCTGTTGCGAGTATCCGATTCTCGTAACATTGTTGGAAACTGTTGCGGCTGATGATCCGGTTGTGTTTGCGTGCCTCGGGCAGGTGGTAGTGGTTGGTGCGCTTGCGCCATCTTGCAGACTCCGTTGCCGCGGGGCGGAATGACCGGCCCGCGGAAAATGCAGAATCATTGTCGCTCGTCACAGTTACTAACGATGTGGAGCCGAGCCATCACCAGGCAGTAGAGCCGCGCAAAGCGGCCAGCGCTGCGTAGTCCTCAGCCTCATCCTCTTCTTGGGCCGCTGCACCATAGGGCTGCTCTCGCCAGTTCAGCGCGTTGTAGTCGGGCGTGATGATGACCCTTCGGGAAGCAAAGCTGAACCGAAGATAGACGCGATCACCCGGCTTGAATCCGAACATCTCGAAATGCGCGTCGATGGCGCGCATCCATGGCATGTACGGTTGGCCTTCCTGGGGGAGGTCCGGCTTGTTGCCGAGGGTCAGCTCAACCTCGGGATACTGTTTGAGCTTCTTGGGACGTGACTTACTATAGGCGTTAGCCATCTTCCGACTCCTTGTCCGAGTTGGTGGTGGTCAGCGGGTCGTATGGGTGGCAGCCCATGCGGCCCGCGCTTTTTTGCGGTGACGCAGTTTGAGTCTAAACGAACGGGTATCTCATAAAGCACGGGGACACGACGTTGGCCGTTAGTACTATCTGTGGATTTCGTGGCGTTGGCGTAGGATAGCTGCGAGTGTCATCACGACGACGGAATGGTGGAGTCGGATCATGGAAGAAATCAAACGATCGTCTTCGCGTCTCGGCTTTGGTAAGCGAGTCCTGGACGACTGGTATATCCATCGAATCGGCATCGAATTCTTGGAGGGCGAGCTTCAGACGACCGTCATTACGGGATTGGAGTCGGCTCCTACATCTGCTTATGAGCGAGCAAATGTAATCAAGCTGAATCTTGTTTCCTCAAGGCTCTCCCTACTTCGTTACGGCGACTTTTTTGACTCCCCATTTCCAGTGCTTCTGGAGTCGTGGAGTCTTCCGGCTGAAGGTGGGCAGACGGTCACATACCGCTCTTACCTTGATTCGCTAAATCCACCGATCCTTCATCGTAAAGAGCTGCTGCTCCCGCAGTCGCATCCGCTTCGCCCGAAATTTGAAGCGGTCACCCTCCAAGTAGAGGAATTGGGGTTGTTCGATGAGACTACTACGATCGGTTTCCGAGAAAATTGGTCTCGTCTTGTTTCCGAAAAGGGATACAAGATAATTGGTTCGGACTTCATACCGATTGGTAATGCAGAGCCAAGTTCGGAACGAGCTCCAGATAGTATGTCTGGACATACGCGGGTACATCGACATCTCACGGCTCTCAGCAGATGGAGCTTGTCAGCGCCTGTACAGATGTTGTTGCGACACACCTTACTTTCTCCGGAAAAGGAAATATTCGACTACGGCTGCGGCAAAGGCGACGATATTGCCTCCCTGAATTCTCAGGGCTACTCGGCTCGGGGATGGGATCCATTCTATGCAGCTGATAGTGCGATAACCCGGGCCTCTGTCGTCAATCTAGGGTTTGTTTTGAATGTAATCGAGGACCCTGATGAGAGGCGGGATGCGTTACGTAAAGCGTTCGAGGTCGCAGATGAAGTACTAGCGATCGCCGTTATGTTGGGTAGTAACACGGCACCGGGGCTGCCTTATCGTGATGGCGTACTCACGTCGAGGAGTACATTCCAGAAGTACTTTTCGCAAGAGGAGTTGAGGCAATACGTACAGCACGAACTCGGTGAGGAGGCCTTCTTGGTAGGGCCGGGTGTCTGTTTCGTATTCAAGGACAAAAACGTCGAGCAACGATTCACGGCCAATCGATATCGCCGTCGAGAGCTATCGAGTCGAATCCTCAAGCGACCGCACAAAGAGCGCAGCACCGAGCCCCGTAGGTCATTGAATGCCTATGAGCGGCTGTCAGAAGATGCTCGCGAGATGCTGAGGCGTTTGTGGGAAGTTGCTCTAGATCTGGGAAGAGTCCCAGATGCTGATGAAGTACCGTTTCTTCTCGATATAGAAAGTCAAGTCGGTTCCTTTCGACGAGCGCTGCGCTTTATCAATGCGACCTTTGACCGAACTCAGTTGACGCAAGCATCGACTGTTCGTGCCGACGACCTTCGCCTGTTTTTCGCAATGGGGCAATTCTCAAAACGTCCACCATACAGAAGCCTCGAAGCGAGACTACAACGAGATATCAAGGCATTCTTCGGAGACTACCGGACTGCACATGACCAGGGCATGCAGCTACTTAAGGATGTAGCTAATCTGGACGCGGTTCGGTCTGCTTGCCATGTAGCTGCGGAGCAAGGTATAGGGTACCTCGACAAGGAGGATGCCTTACATCTGCATGCCACCGCGGTAGATCGACTTCCAGTCGTTCTTCGTGCTTACGTTGGATGTGGACTCTTGGTCTACGGCGAGGCGAGTGATGCTCAGTTGATCAAGATTCATTCGTTATCCGGAAAGCTATCATTGCTCGAGTATGAAGATTTCGATGCATCGGCTTTGCCGCTGATGGTCCGACGGATAAAGATCAATATTCGAAAGCAAGACTATGAAATCTTCGAATATGGAGAAAAATATGAAAAACCGTATCTGTATTACAAGTCACGCTACTTGAACGAAGAGTATCCTCGGTATGCTGAGCAGCTTGTATTTGATGGCGAGTTGGAGCGACTTGAATTATTTGATCCGAGCGGACATGGGATTTCTACAAGGGAGCTTGCAGACCTTTTGGAGTTGAATCGGAGATCTATTCATGGGTTCTCGCTTGGGCGCAGCGACACGATTCCGCCGATAGGGCAGCAATGCGGGAAATACTTTCGATATCGTGACCTTATTGAATGTGGCGAAACGCAATTGGGCACTGGAATTGAGAATGTTCCTCGGCGACCTGAGTCATTCAATGCATTGTACGATTTGGTTACCAAGATCTTAGACCCAGTGATCGATTACTTCGGTGGCGTTAAGTTGACGTACGGATTTTGTTCCCATGTCTTGAGCAAAAATATCAAGAGAAGCATTGCTCCTCGGTTGGATCAACACGCGGCGTACGAATATAATTCAAGAGGGAAGCGGATTTGCGACAGGGGCGGAGCGGCTTGCGATTTTATTGTTCCGGATGAGGATATGAAAGAGGTTAGTCAGTGGATCATGGAAAATTTGCCGTTCGATAGGCTATATTTTTATGGAAAAGCCCGGCCCATCCATATCAGTTATGCAGAAGAACCCCTTCGGCTTGCATACCAAATGATGGCGATGGGTGATAACAGGATCGTCCCTCGCATTATGAAAATTTAGTTTGCCTAAATTAAATTCATCAAGACGGCTTGTTGAGGGGGTGTCGGGAGCTAAGCAAACATCGCATAGTCTCCCGAACTCATTGAGTGCCTACGCGCGCTTTTTCGCGGGCCCCGCTGTTCGCAAATTACCGACAGATTTCACCACGTTAGAAATATCTTGTGGTTGAACGAAGACACCATGTGCCCGCGTCAGGGTTTCGCCTGGCAACCGTATCAACATATCACCTGCCCCAAGCAAGTTTTCTGCACCTTTTTCGTCCAGAATAATGGTGGATTCGGTCCCTTTTTGGACGGTGAGAGCGATTCGTCCTGGTATATTGCTTCTGATAAGGCCAGAAAATGTTTCTGAGTCTGGGCGTTGAGTCGCGAGTACAAGGTGAATACCTGCTGCTCGGGCCTTTTGAGCCAATCGCGCAATTAGTTGCTCGACAGAATCATCCTGAAGCACGAGATCTGCCATTTCTTCAATAAACACGATGATAAAGGGGAAATTGTGCCCCTTTCGGCGTGCGTCAGCAATGTTGGCGACGCCTAAGCGATTGAACACCGCATAGCGCGCCTCCATTTCGGCTACAAGTTCTTGTAGAGCCTCTCTCGCTTCGGTTACTTCCGTCGCGATTGAGCCTCTGTACAAATTTGGCAGCGTTGCATAAGGTGCGAACTCTACCTGCTTAGGATCAATAAGAGCCAATTGCAGCGTATCGGAGTTGTGGCGAAGCAGAAGCGATAGTATGAGCGAATGTAAGCATACGCTTTTCCCTGAACCGGTCGTGCCCCCTACAAGCAAATGAGGAACGGTGGCGAGGTCGAAAGTCATATCCGCACCGGTGATGGTAACGCCAGCAAACACCATCAATTCATTTGGATTGCCGAGGCCACTGAGTGCCCATGATCGAAGATTATCGATAGAAACGGGGCGCCAGGTCGATTTTGGTCGTGGCAGGTCGATGAATACAGTTTTTGCTTCGTCGCCATTTGAAACTTCCGGAACAGCGTTTCCCAGGTTCAATGCCAAACCAAGGTGAGCCATATTCCGTTTGAGTTTCGCGGAATCGGGCAAGCTCTTAAGCAGAACACGATACCGAGTCATTCTTGGACCTTCGATCGCTTCTTTTACTTGAACTCGGATGCCGAGCTCATCCAATGCCTTAGACAGTGTGTCTGACATGTCTGGACTATCTACGGGATGAGGGTTTCCCGTCTCGGGTACGTAAGAGTCACTGACGGGATTCGCGGCATACTCGGGCATTTCTGAGCGACGCATTACAAGAGTTTCGACGAAGCGATCGTAGTCTTCGTCGCTTGCTTTCCAGTCACTCCACAGCGCAAGCGCACCGCGATGCCAGTGAGCCTTAATTGCCGCGCGAAGCGAATCCATGGACTCAATGGTAGTGGAGCAAGTTACCAAGGCGTGAGTAACGAGTAAGCCGATCCAAGCCCCAATATTTTCAGACGAAAATAGTGATGTTGCCGGAATATCTAGTCCCTTTGAGTCAGTGCTTGTATCTTCTATCTTTCCAAGCGCAAGAGATCTGCCGATGGCTAGTCGCGCTACCTGCGCCTTGGTATCTAAGCCCAAATGCTGACGCAATTGATCCGTATAGCGGTCGGCTTCCTGGCTGGTGCGATACCGGGCGCTAAGTATCTGTTGGACGTCTAGATCGCTCATTTTGCAACCCCGAAGTATTTTCCTTCTTTTACAGTCGTGCGGCCTAAACTATCACCAACATCTTCATGTTCGAGAAGATAGGTCGTTGAAACATGTTTCGAGATTCGCTTGTAAAATGCCAAGTCGATTTCTTCGTCTTGCGATAAAAGGATAACTTGCCGATTGGGATTTCCTGTCCAAAAGCGGAAGATATTCTCACGATGCAAGCTATCAAGACGTCCCAACGGAGTATCGACAACCATAGGGGCACGGACGCCTGATACTTCTGCCAAACCAGCAATAAGCGCGGTTGCAAATATCTGATTTTCTCCAGCAGACCGATCGAAGCGAATTTCCTTGCCCGTCTTTCCAAGAATTGTTGTGGTGCCATCGTTGTCGATGACGATCTTCGAAACTTGATCCTTATGCGCGAGCTGTTTATAAACCTTAGTCATGGCGTTGGCTAGCGCTTGAACCTTCAGCGGAAATAATGCTGGAATCAGTTCATCTATAACGTCTCGGACACGTTCTGATTTATTCAAAAGACCTCTAACCGGACTGGTCTCATCACGACGCTTACGTTCTTGTAAATAACGGGCGCGAGTATTGTTTACGGTCGTTTCCAGCCCAATGATTTGGCGCTCATCATTTCGAATATGGGTTTCCATATTTTCGATTTCTTGCGATACTCGAGCAAGATGCGATTTCAAATCAGCAATTGTGCCGTCTCTATCGATACCCTCGACTCGCGCAATCTTTCGACTCAGCTCCTCAATGCGCTCGCCATGTTCGCGTTGTTCGCTGAGGAGATCCTGAACGTCCTGTTGTCCAACCGATATTGAATTCAAGAACGCGAGCGCGCGCTCTCTTAGGCCCTCATGCAGATACCCGTGAGTAACCGTCTCCGCGCAATTTGCAGGCGGAGGGTGGAACAACGATGCCCAGGCTGTTTCAATGCGTTTCTTAATCGCATCGATCTGCGTAGAAGTCAACGCAGGTGAAAGCTCAGGCGATGTTGCCCCAAGGAAAGCGCTCTCAAATTGATTGCGCTTTGGCTGCAAAGCACGGCACTCGGTTTGCCAGTCAGCGAGAGCGACCTCCATCTTCAATTGATTGCGAAACTCTCCCAAAATGCCACTCGGCATCAGATGGAATGGAAGCTTATCGGCCAAGATTTTTTCGAGAGATTTGCGGACGTCACGCTGTAACGAACGTACTTGCTCACGTTCCTCGACTAGATCTTTGACCGTCGCGATATCTCCGCCACCGCCGCCGGCTGCTGTTATACGCTCAATATATGAATCTCGTTCTACCTTGAGATCTGACAATTGTTGCGTGCTCACGGACGCATCAGTTTGAAGATCACTCAGGCGCTTTTCCTCGGCCGTAAGTGCTTCAAGTAGGCGATCGATATTTTCTTCGTCGACGTTAGCAATCGTCGATCTCTTATCGCTCTCAAAGCGCTTCAGACGATCGGCCAGCCCACGAAGAAGGACGACACCTAGAAGTCCCTCGAGCCCCTGTTTTACTTGCTCAATGCGAGACTGATCCGCCAGTTTCTTGACCTCTTCTCCATCAAAGAAGAAAAATGGCGCTATATGAGCGGGTACAAATTGATCATCAAGCAGATCGGATAGATTAAAGTTTGCCTTTCCGTCGGTTTTCGGAAGGCCGGGTACGCCGCGATTTACCTCACGAACGACGGCCTCTTCTTCATGAATCCATGCTCCAGTGCTGCTCTTGAAATACCAACGACGGCGAATGTCGATCCCTTTGGTTTTTGTTCGGTTGATGACGACGCGAACCGACATTTGATCTGCGCCATCGCGTTTCGCTTCACCGTTCAGCGCGCGCTCCAAGAACGTCGGATATCCGCGATAATCGTCGGCTTTGAGGCCGGCTCGAGCTAAGTGTGCCATTGAGTCCTTGCCATAAAGACAAAGATACAAAGCTTCTAATATAGTGGTCTTGCCATACCCATTCATGCCGCCGATTAGAACGATGTTGCGGTCATCAGTCGGTTCTGGGAAGTTAAATTCCGCATGCTGATAGCTCTTAAAGTGAGTCAGCTCAATTTTTGAAATCCACAAGGCCAACCCCCTTAATCTATTCGTCCGAGAATTTCTTCAAAGCGCAGGAAAATACCTGCTGCCCGTTCCTGATGTTGCCGTTCGCGCTGCAGCGCAACTAGCTCCGTCAAAACATCCACTGGGACGCCATGTTTTTCGCAAACTTGCGAGAGTACAGTAAAGGCGTCGTCGTTTGACCAAAGCGGCAAATCCGAAACTCCGACCTCGTCGCTAATTTCGTCAGGCGTTTGCAATGTTTTCCCCTTGCTGGAGCTCGGCGGCCCAGATTTTATAAATTAAATCCAGTTCATCGTCAGAAATCAGTCGATCTCCAAATTCACTTTGTACGGTGAGCAAGTGATCCAAGATTTCCTTTCGGGCCTGAATTGTAAATGGGCCGGGAATGTGTTTCCCGGTAAGGTCGAAAGTTAACCGCCCATTCCGTCGAATTGCGCTTCGACGTGAGGGATCGTTCCGAATCTGAACAAGCCAGTCTCGAAAGGCGACCAAAGGCTTATATGCATGGTTCCCAGAGTCGATGAATCCCTGCAGACTTTTGTCTTTGTCAACGACTGTGCACGTCCAGCACCCGAAACGACTGTTCGATGTGCCACATCCAGGTGCCTCGTCTTTACTGAGAACGACGGGACACTCCCCCCCCTCAGCGTCGCGATATAACTGAAAAAGTTTGCTATGTGTCCCGCCCCATGGTGCAGGGAATGTTCCAAGAATTTCCCAAACATCATCCGTGGTGAGGTCAACAATTGGACGGAATACGTAAGCGCCCGGAATACTCGAGTGCTCATTAAGATTTGACCCGCGGTCGTTTTCATATCTATCGACCGTTTGCATTCTTCTCACGCTTTCCGTCCGCCGGACGCCGAGTACAACGATGGCCGCACCGTAACTTGATATGTTGGACTTAATATAGGTGCTAGTTGGCTGAATCTTTAATCGATCAGTACACCAGCGCATTTGCGAATTCGGGCTGGGGTAGCCTTTTCCGATGAGCAGCACCCAAAATGTTTTATCTAGGTCTGGGCGGGTACGTGCGACGGTTATAGGTAGCCCAAGACTGTCTGCTGCCGAAGTCAGTTGAACTGAAACATCATCCAAGTGAGCCATCACAAAGGGGCTCTCGACAAGCGTATCGTTGGAAACGATGTGAACTGCGCGGCTTCTCCGTGAGGGGGGAACCTCAAGGAGAGCCTCGAATACAGCATGCGCAACTAGGGTCGAATCCTTTCCGCCAGAAAAGCCAACGATCCACGGATATGACTGAACTGGGGAGAGGTACTCTTCCTTGACATGTCGGACAATGTCTTGCCAACGCTGCTCTACAGTGATTTCTGCTTGATCTGACACAAAATTTGCCGAAAAAGGTTCACGCTATCGCCTCCATTCCCGAAAACTTAAGGGGGATAACGCCGGGAAGTCCGCAAATCGGATCCATATTACCGGAATCAGTGACGTTGGAACTCCTTTGCCGCCACTGACGTGTGTTACGTCGGTGGCGGCAAAGGTTAATTCAGATTCGCAGGACATGCCGCGCACAACGAATTAGGGTGCGAATCATCGCCTGATTCCGCATTCAGTTATAGGTAAGGAATCAAACATCAATATTCCCCGCCCGCAACGCATTCGACTCGATAAACGCCCGCCGCGGCTCCACATCATCCCCCATGAGGGTGGTAAAGATCCCATCCGCAGCAATCGCGTCTTCGATCTGCACACGCAGCAACCGTCGCACTGCCGGATCCATCGTCGTTTCCCATAGCTGCTCGGGGTTCATCTCGCCGAGCCCCTTATAGCGTTGTTTGGAGACGTTGCGTTCAGCATCCGCCAGCAGCCACTTCATCGCGCTCTTGAAGTCCGCCACGGCCATGCTGCGCTCACCGCGCTTGATGACCGCACCTTCCCCAATAAGCCCCTTGAACGTATTCGCCGTCGTCACGAGCTGCTGATAATCCGCCGTGTGCTGGAATTCCTGGTCGATGACCGAAACCCGCACGTTGCCGTGATGCGTGCGCTCGACATGCAGCGACCGCTGTTCGCGAACCGCGTCATACGAAGGCACCACACGCACTTCGTTCTTCAGCGCTTCATCATGCAACGCCGCGTGCAGCGCCTTAGCCGAAGCCTCGGTCGACTCTTCGTTGGAAAGATCGATCACCACACCGTCCATGACCGCTTCCAGCGCGGCCGGGTCATACAACCGGCTCAAGCGCTCGATCACGCTCTGCGACAGCAGATACGACCGCGCCAGCTCCCCAAGCGCATCACCCGAAATCGCCGCCGCATTCTCACCCGGCACCAGCTCCGACCCTTGCAGCGCCAACCGCAGCATATGCGCGTTGAGCTCCACGTCGTCCTTCAGATACCGCTCGTCCTTGCCCGCCTTGATCTTGTAAAGCGGCGGCTGCGCGATATACACATAGCCGCGCTCGATCATGTCCGGCATCTGGCGATACAGGAACGTGAGCAGCAGCGTCCGGATGTGCGCACCGTCGACGTCCGCGTCGGTCATGATGATGATGCGGTGATAGCGGAGCTTGTCGAGGTTGTAGTCTTCCTTGCCGATCCCGCAGCCGAGCGCGGTCACGAGCGTGACGATCTGTTCCGACGACAGCAGCTTGTCGTAGCGCGCCTTCTCGACGTTCAGCACCTTGCCGCGCAGCGGCAGGATCGCCTGGAACTTGCGGTCACGCCCTTGCTTCGCCGACCCACCTGCCGAGTCACCCTCGACGATGTAGATTTCGCACTTCGCCGGGTCTTTCTCCTGGCAGTCCGCGAGCTTGCCCGGCAGGCCGACGCCGTCGAGCACGCCCTTGCGGCGCGTCATCTCGCGAGCCTTCCGCGCCGCATCACGCGCCCGAGCAGCCTCAACGATCTTCCCGCAGATGATCTTCGCGTCGATCGGCGTTTCCAGCAGGAATTCTTCCAGCGCCTTCGCGACAACTTCCTCAACCGGCGCACGAACCTCGGAAGAAACCAGCTTGTCCTTCGTCTGCGAGCTGAACTTCGGCTCCGGCACCTTCACGGACAGCACGCACGACAGCCCTTCGCGCATGTCGTCGCCGGTCGTCTCGACCTTCGCCTTCTTCGCGATTTCGTTGTCGGTGATGTACTTGTTGATGACGCGCGTCATCGCGGCCCGCAGGCCGGTCAGGTGCGTGCCGCCGTCGCGCTGCGGAATGTTGTTCGTGAAGCACAGCACGTTCTCGTTGTAGCTGTCGTTCCACTGCATCGCGACTTCGACGCCCACGCCGTCCTTCTCGCCGTTGGCGAAGAACACGGTCGGGTGCAGGTTGGTCTTCGTCTTGTTGATGAACTCGACGAAGCCCTTCACCCCGCCGGCGAACGCGAAATCGTCTTCCTTGCCCGAGCGCAGGTCCGTGAGACGGATCCGCACACCATTGTTCAGGAACGAGAGCTCGCGCATCCGCTTCGCAAGGATGTCGTAGTGGTACTCGACGGTCCCGAAAATCGTCGGATCGGCCATGAAGTGCACTTCGGTGCCGCGGTTCTCGGTGTCCCCAGTCACCAGCATCGGCGACACTTCCACGCCGTCCACCGTCTCGAGCACGCGATCCTGCGCGACGCCGCGATGGAACTCCATGAACCGCTTCTTGCCATCACGGCGCACGGTCAGCCGCAGCCAGCTCGACAGCGCGTTCACGCACGAAACACCCACGCCGTGCAGGCCACCAGAAACCTTGTAGCTGTTCTGGTCGAACTTGCCGCCGGCGTGCAGCTCGGTCATCACGATTTCCGCAGCGCTGCGCTTCGGCTCGTGCTTGTCGTTCATCTTCACGTCGGTCGGAATCCCGCGGCCGTTGTCGGTCACGGAAATCGAGTTGTCGGCGTGAATCGTCACGTGGATGTCGTTGCAGTACCCGGCCAACGCTTCGTCGATCGAGTTGTCGAGCACCTCGAACACGAGGTGGTGCAGACCGGTGCCGTCAGACGTGTCGCCGATGTACATCCCGGGGCGCTTGCGCACCGCTTCCAGACCTTCGAGGATCTGGATCGACGAGGCGCCGTAGCTGCTGTTATCGGGTTGCGAATTGTGCTGTTCACTCATGGATATCTTCCGGTTCTGCGAGGCCACTCTCGTGGCGGCGCGGTGCGTTTCAGCGAGAAATCGCCGGGCCGCTCCAGTTTCCTGGCCCGCCCCCAGTGCCGAAAAGGCACCAAAGGGACGGGTTGTCGGTTCGCCATAAAAACGCCAAAGGGGCTTGCCGCCCCCTGGTGTGTGTTGCGATGTCGAGCGCGTCAGATGCGCATCGGCATCACGACATACTTGAACTCGTCGTTCTCGGGCACGGTAATCAGCGCGCTCGAGCTGGCGTCGCCGAGGCTCACCTGCACGGTGTCGACCTTCAGGTTCGCGAGCACGTCGAGCAGATACGTGACGTTGAAGCCGATGTCGACGGTATCGCCCTGGTAGGCGATTTCCAGTTCTTCCTGCGCCTCTTCCTGATCGGCGTTGGTCGACATGATCTTCAGCTGGCCCGGCGCGATGATGCAGCGCACGCCCTTGAACTTGTCCGAGGTCAGGATGGCCGCGCGCTGCAGCGAGCGCTGCAGCTCTTCACGGCCGATCTCGAACGTGTTCTTGTGCGCCTTCGGGATCACGCGCTGGAAGTCGGGGAACTTGCCCTCGACGAGTTTCGACACGAGCTCGACCTGGCCGAACGTGAACTTGGCCTGGGTTTGCGCGATGTCGATGGTGACGGTGTCGTCGATGTCTTCGAGCAGGCGTTGCAGCTCGAGAATCGTCTTGCGCGGCACGATGACTTCCTGGCGGCCGAACGTGCCGCCTTCGAGCTTCATCGACGAGAACGCGAGGCGGTGGCCGTCGGTGGCCACGGCCATCAGCTGGTCGCCGTCGACGACGAGCAGCATGCCGTTCAGGTAGTAGCGGATGTCCTGCTGCGCCATCGCGAAGTGCACCATGCCGAGCAGCTGGCGGAACGACTTCTGCGGGACGGTGAGCGTGGCGCCGAAATCCTTCGCCTGCGCGACGGTCGGGAACTCGTCGGCCGCCAGCGTCTGGAGTGCGAAACGGCTCTTGCCGGATTGAACGGTGAGGCGCTTGTCGGCGAGCGACAGCGTGACCTGGCCGTCAGGCATCGCGCGCAGGATGTCGAGCAGCTTGCGCGCGGCGACGGTGGTCGCGACCTGGTCGCCGCCGACGCCGAAATCGGCGCGCGTGGTGATCTGCAGCTCCAGGTCGGTCGACAGGAACGAAACGTCCGAGCCGTTCTTGGTGATCAGCAGGTTGGCGAGGATCGGCAACGTATGGCGGCGTTCGACGATGCCGCTGACCGTTTGCAGCGGCCTGAGGAGGGTGTCTCGTTCGGTCTTGACCAGTTGCATAGAGTTCCTTCGTTGAGTAACGGCCTGCAGCGCAGCAGCCTCGCAGCGCCCCGCCGGCCGGGCTCTTGGCCCGCCACCACCGGGGCGGTCAAACCAGTATTGTGCCTCAAAACCGAACCGCCCCCCTTAAATTGGGGCGGAGGCCGAATTATCAAGCGCGCCGCGCGCTCAGCCCTTCAGCGTCTGTTCCAGCACGTGCAGCTCGTGGTTGAGCTGCGCGTCCTTGCTGCGCTCGTCGGCGATCTTGCGCACCGCGTGCAGCACGGTGGTGTGGTCGCGCCCGCCGAACAGCTCGCCGATTTCCGGCAGGCTCTTCTGCGTGAGTTCCTTCGCCAGGTACATCGCGATCTGCCGCGGCCGCGCGATGTTCGCGGGGCGCTTCTTCGAATACATGTCGGCGACCTTGATGTTGTAGAAGTCGGCGACGGTCTTCTGGATGTTCTCGACCGAAATCTGCCGGTTCTGCACGGTCAGCAGGTCCTTCAGCGCTTCCTTGGTCAGCTCGATCGAGATCTCGCGGCCGTGGAACTTCGAATACGCGAGGATCTTGCGCAGCGCGCCTTCGAGCTCGCGCACGTTCGAGCGCAGGTGCTTCGCGACGAAGAACGCGACGTCTTCCGACAGGTTCACGCCTTCCGACTGCGCCTTGCGCATCAGGATCGCGACCCGCATTTCCAGCTCGGGCGGCTCGATCGCGACGGTGAGGCCCGAGTCGAAGCGCGAGATCAGGCGATCGTCGATGCCCGAGATTTCCTTCGGATACGTGTCGCTGGTGATGATCACCTGCGCCTTGTTCGCGACCAGCGCCTCGAACGCGTAGAAGAATTCCTCTTGCGTGCGCGACTTGCCGGAGAAGAACTGAATATCGTCGATCAGCAGCAGGTCGAGCGAGTGGTAGTAGCGCTTGAAATCGTCGAACGCCTTGCGCTGGTACGCCTTCACCACGTCCGACACGTATTGCTCGGCATGGATGTAGCGGATCCGCGCGCCGGCCTTGTCGAGCAGCAGCTGGTTGCCGATCGCGTGGATCAGGTGGGTCTTGCCGAGGCCGACGCCGCCGTACAGGAACAGCGGGTTGTACGAGATGCCCGGGTTGTCCGCGACCTGGATCGCGGCGGCGCGCGCGAGCTGGTTCGCCTTGCCGGTCACGAAGTTGTCGAACGTGAGCACCGGGTTCAGCTTCGAGCGTTCGTACATCGAATCGGCTTCGCCGCCGTTCGCGGGTGCGGCGCCGGGGCCCGGGCGCCACGTGCGGCGGGCGGCGGCCGCTGCGGGCGCGGGCAGAGCACGGACGAGGGTCGGGTGGGGAAAGAGGGGCGAAGAGGGGGTCTGCTCTCGTGGTCGCGCATGTACTGAAA
>NZ_JAAGPP010000150.1:0-21275 GCF_017104975.1 Burkholderia sp. Ac-20344 | reverse complement strand
GCGCTCGCGGCGTCGGCTGCGCCCGATGCGGCTGCGGCGCCGCTGGCGGCCGGTGCCGCGTTGGCGGCCGGCGCGGCCGGTTCGGGGAAGTTCGCGCCGTCGTTGTTCGCCATGTAGACGATCGCACGGGCGATTTCATAGTCGCTGACGTCGTCGGGGCTCGTGCCGCCGCGCGGCGGCATCGCACCCTTGCCGGCCAGGGCCGTCTTCAGCAGCGTGTCGAAACCTTGCGAGATGCGCGGCGCCCAGTCGTCCTTGTTGCCGAACTTCGGCGCGCCGGCGGCGCCCGTGCCGTGGCAGGTCACGCAGACGGCCTTGTAGACTTCCTCGCCGGTCTTGTATGTGCGGGGCGCGTTGGCGTCCTTCACTTCGACCTTCGCGAGCGGGGCGACACGTGCGGCGACCTGTTCGTCGGATAGCGCGTCCGTGCCGGCGCCGGCACGGAACGCATGGTTCGCGTAGTTGGCGAACAGGACGATCAGGATGATCGGAATCGCGAACGACGCGATGATGACGGCAATCAGCTGCCCGGGGGTTTTGACGGGAGATTCGTGGGGTGCTTCGCTCATGCTTGCCTCGTCTCCATGAATAGGAATTGTGAGCGCGGTGCAACGGCAAATGGCAGTCCAATGAAGCCCGGTCGATTATAGACGGAACGTTTACATCACGGCGAGCGGCGCGATGGCGCGTGTTTACCCGCACGCAGCGCGGCCCGGCGGGGATTCGTCGGGCAAGGTGGACGCATCATGGGAAACCGGGTATCCTTGCCGTCTTGCCAATCGTGGGCGGCCTGTATATTGGGGTCGCTTCACTGTCTCACGCGCCCGTAGCTCAATGGATAGAGTACTGCCCTCCGAAGGCAGGGGTTGCTGGTTCGATCCCAGCCGGGCGCGCCAAATTGCCTGATTCCAGGCACCGAATTTCCCGATCCGTTTTCCTGAAGTCGTCCAAGCGTAGCGTCACCGCGCGGCATGGCATCGTCATCTCCCGCACCGTTCCCACGCTATTCCGCCGCCTCGCCGTTGTGCGAGAATCGCCCGCAACGACAACTCCAAGCGACGATCGCGGCGGCCGTCCGCGCATCGTGCCGACTCCCGATGGCTGCCATCCCGTCTACCTCGACCGCAGTCGATGTCCGCGCGCTGACCGATGCGCAGCAGGCGCTGCTCGCGCGTCTGCACGCGTATTCCCCTGACGATCCGAACGCGCCGCTGCCGTACAGCCGGCGCCTTGCCGAAGCAGAAGGCTGGTCGCATGCGCACGCGCTGGCGGTGATCGACGAATACAAGCGCTTCGCGTTTCTCGCGCAGGCAGCCGGACACCCGGTCACGCCGCCGGTCGCGGTCGATGCCGCGTGGCATTTCCATCTGCAATACACGCTCGAATACTGGGACGTCTTCTGCGCCGGCGTGCTGCGCGCGCGGCTGCATCACATGCCCGGCACGGGCGCGCCGGACGAGGCCGCCGTGTACGCGCAGCGTTACCGCGATACGCTGGACAGCTATCGCCGGCTGTTCGGCAGCGAGCCGCCCGAGTCGATCTGGCCGTCGCCCGTCGGCCTGCGTGACGCATCCGGATTGCCGCAGCCGGAACCTTCAGCCGTGAGCGCGGACGGGAATGCGGAGTCGCCGGCCGTGCCGCCCGCAGGCAGGACCTGGCGCGACCGGCTGCCGAAACTCGCATGGCCGGCCGCGGCTGCGAGCGTCGCCGCGACCTGCGCGTCGGCGCAGGACTTCAACGTGCTGAACTACACCGGGCCGCAGTTTCTCGCGTTCTATGTGCCGGTATGTGTCGTCGCGTTGTTGCTGATCGTGGCGCTTCAGGGTATCGAGTTCCGGCGCCGCCGCTGGGGCGGGCGCACGCGCAAGGCGTCGGCCGACCTGAGCGCCGACGAAGTCGCCTACCTCACCGGCGGCGAAGCACGGGTCGCCCAGGTCGTGACGATGTCGCTCGCGCATGCGGGCGCGGTCGACCTGCGGACGGTCCCCGGACAGGGCGGCTACGTGCAGATCGCCGACGCGGATCGCGCGGGCCGGCATGACGACCACTGCGCGTGGCTCAAGGAGCGGCCGTCCGGCACCGTGCGCTACGACGTCTTTCGCGAGCGGCTCGCCGGGTATGCGCAGGAGGTCGTCGACGGGATGCGTGCGCAAGGCTGGCTCTGGGCGCCCGGCGAGATGCGCGCGTCGCGACTGGCCGCACGCGCAATCGTGCTGCTCGTGCTGGGCACCGGTGCCGCGAAGCTCGCGGTCGGCTTGAGCCGCGGGCGGCCCGTGCTGCTGCTCGCCGTCAGCATGGCGGTGTTCGCGGTCGCATACAGGATCATCGCGCGGCGGCTGACCGGTTTCGGGCGGGGCGGAGCGACGGCTGCCGGGCGGGCCGCGCTGCTCGCGCGCCGGATCGCGCACGATCCGCGGGCCGCGCGAAACCCGCCACCCGATGCGCAGGCAATGCAACAGACGCAGGATCGTGAGCGCGGCGATCCGGACCCGTTGCTGTGGACTGCCGCGCTGTTCGGCGCGGGGGCACTGGCCGGCACCGCTTGGTCGGTGTATTCGCAAACCGTACAGACCGCGTCGCGGCTTTCGTCGCTCGCCGCCGCGAAAGCGGGCAGCGGCAGTTCGTTCGATGCGTCGGACAGCCGTTGTTCGTCGCCGAGCGACAGTTCGTCGAGTTCGTGCAGTTCCAGCTCGTGCAGTTCGAGCAGTTGCGGTGGGTGTTCGTCGAGTAATTGAGCGCGGGGCGAGGGCCGCCATGGGCGGCGCTGAGCGCCCTATCGCGTGAACAGCCGCGGCGAATGGGCTCAGATCGAAGCATCGCGCACGTGGGTGATTCTGTAACCTGTCAATCGACGCTATCCGCGCCGAAGCGGCCGTCCGGGTGCGGCGCGGCCCGCGTATGCCGCGCCGGCCGGACGCGACGCCCCGCCGCTTTGCCCAGCCGCCCATGACAACACTTGATTCCGACGAACCCGCATCGGTTCAACCCGCCGCGACCCTGTGCCAGAACGGGCAGTTCGCCGATGCACTGTCGCTCGTCGCGCCGCTGCTCGACCGGCCAGCGCCGGCCGTCGCCGCGCAGCACATCGCGGCCGTCTGCGCGCTCGGCCTGAACCGGCTGGCCGATGCGGAAGCGTGGTGGCGGCGCGCGATCGACGCGATGCCGGCGTTCGAGCCGCCGTACGACGGCCTCGGCGCGCTGCTCGTGTCGCAAGGGCGCCTGTCCGACGCCGAGGCGCTTCTGCGCCGGCAGCTCGCGTCCGTCACGCCGTTGCGGGCGTCGCACCATCACCGGCTCGGCAAGGTGCTCGAAGCGCGCGGCCGGCTCGACGAAGCCGAACAGGCGCTCGGGCAGGCGCTGCTGATCGAGCCGCAGTCGGCCGACGTGCTGACCGATCTCGGCAACCTGCTACGTGTCCTCGGCCGGCAGGCCGAGGCGGAACTCGCGTGCCGGCTCGCGATTGCCGTGCGCGCCGACTACGTGCTCGCGCACGCCAATCTCGGCGCGATCCTCGTCGACATGCAGCGGCTGCCGGAAGCGGAAGCTGCCAGCCGTCAGGCGCTCGCGCTGTGCCCGGATCACCCGGAGGCGCACTACAACCTCGGCGTCGCGCTGCAGAATCTCGATCGCCTGCCTGAAGCGGAAGCGGCCTATCGCAATGCGATCCGTTGCCGCCCCGGCCTGCCGCAGCCGCACAACAATCTGGGCTGCGTGCTGCGCGCACAGGGCCGCCACGACGAAGCGATGGCCGTCTTCGCCGAGGCGTTGTCGCTCGCACCGGACATGGCCGAAGTGCACTACAACCTGGGCACCACGTTCGCGCACGCCGGCCGCCACGACGACGCCGAACGCGCGTACCGCCGCGCGCTCGATCTGCGTGCGGACTATGGCGATGCGCGTTTCGGCCTGGCGACGCTGCTGCTCGGCCTCGGCCGGTTCAACGAAGGCTGGCGGCGCTACGAATCGCGCTACGAGCAATCGGCATTCGTGCACCGCCGGACCCGCGAGGTGTTGTCGTGTGCGCAGTGGCAAGGCGAGCCGCTCGCCGGCAAGACGCTGCTCGTCTGGCAGGAAGATGGCCTCGGCGACATGCTGCAGTTCAGCCGCTACTTTGCGGAATTTCGTGTGCGGAATGCTGTGCGCGTGGTGTTCGCATGCCAGCCCGCGCTGCATCGGCTGATGGAAACGGTTGAGGGCGTCGACGCGGTGCTCGATCACGAGGCGGCGACGGCGCAGGCGGCGCGATTCGATTACTGGACGAGCCTGTTGAGCGCGCCGATGCATGCGGGCACGACGCTCGACACGATTCCGCCGCCGGTTCGACTCACGTCCGATCCGGCCCGCGTCGCGCGCTGGCGCGCACGCCTTGATGCACTGCCGGCCGGCCCGCGCGTCGGCCTCGTGTGGAAGGGCAACCCGAAGCATCACAACGATGTGCACCGCTCGCTGCCGTCGCTCGCGTTGCTGACGCCGCTATGGAGCGTGCCGGGCGTGAATTTCGTGAGCCTGCAGAAGGGGCAGGGCGAGGACGAGGCGCGCCGGCCGCCGGGCGGCCTGCCGTTGCTGCACCTGGGCTCGGAGATCGACGATTTCGCGGATACGGCCGCGATCGTCGCGCAACTCGATCTCGTAGTGTGCGTCGATACGTCCACCGCGCATCTGGCCGCCTCGCTCGGCAAGCCTTGCTGGGTGCTGCTGCCGAATCAGGACGTGGACTGGCGCTGGATGCACGACCGCGACGATTCGCCGTGGTATCCGGGCACGGTGCGGTTGTTCCGGAGAGGGCGCGACGAAAGCTGGATCCAGATGGCCGAGCGCTTGCGCGGGGCGTTTGCCGCGCATTTCAGTGCGCTTGATTCACTTGCGGCGATCGGCGGCACGCGTTGACTTCGACGCGTCGCAGATCTGCCGCAAGCCGGGCAAGCGGGGATGTGTGATCAACTCGCCGAGAATCGGGCGGCATTGTGCAACGCTCGATTCACTCGCCCCGTCCGCATATGCCGTAGACGCTTGAGCAAAGATCTGGATAGGTGCGCCCCAGCTCAAAGCACCCTTCCAGATACGTGTCCGAAATGATTCCCGCGGCGAGTGCCGCATCAATCTGGAAATTCGCAAGTCCTTTGAAGAGGACACCGCCAGAGGTTTCCATGTGGAGGCCTGCTGCTCGAAGGTCGGCGCGCAGCGTGTCGAGCGAATAGGTAATGCGGTGGCCGTGCGCTGCTTCCGCCGGGGTTACCGCCGCAGCGTGCTCGATTAGTCCCATATGCACGGCGATCTGCCGTGATGCGGCGTGAGCGTTCGGAACGGCAACGAACAATCTTCCCTGTGCCGATAGCCACCCGCGGACACGGCGCAGCACGTCCACCGGATGATCGAGGTGTTCGAGCGTATGAATGAGGAAGATGTTGTCGTATTGCCGCGCCGGCTCGAAAGTCTCGAACGTCGAGTGATGAAAGGTTACTGCTCCGCCCGTGATTTTCGAAGCGGCCGCCACGCAATCGGCCGATGCCTCGACTACCTCCAGATCCGGGAAGCGTCGCGCGGCCAGGCGCGTGAAATTGCCTTCGAAGCAGCCGAGTTCCAGCGCGTTGCCGCTCACGAAAAACGGCGCGAACGTCCGGATCATGAATTCATGCATCCGGTAGTCGAAGTCGTAAGCGTAGCGATGCTCAGGGTGGTCCTTCGCCTCGGAGTCGTAGTCGCGGGTCATGAGGTCAATCCTGTCCACGTTGATAGAAGCGCCGTTCGACCGGCACGTAAAATTCTTCGAGCGATTCGGGCACGCGTGCATTGAAGCCGATCACCTGACGCAGCCAAGTACCGTGGTGCTCCAGATTCTGATAGCCGAGCAGTCGAGGGTAATCAAGTTGCGGCTTGAAGAACGGGCTCGTGAAGGTGAGTGTAAGCGCGCGACGTGGTGCGTCCGTCTCATTGTGTCCGCCGGCGTGCCACAACCGGGAATCGAAAAGCAGCAGCGAGCCCCGCTTGCCGGTCGCACGTGACGCCTGTGCATAGAACCGTTCGTCGTCGGGCTGCTCGGTGATTGCCTGCGAGCGCGCCAGTAACCACGTCGCGCCATTGTCCACTGTGAAGTCGTCGAGCATCACGAGTGCATTCAACATGAAGCGCCGGTCTTCCGAGCCGAAACGAATGTCGCGATGCACGTTCTTGACGTATGCGTGCGTGTCGCGTTCGTTGATGACGCCGCCGTACGAATTGAGGACGAATTTGCCGCCGAAGTAGGCGTGAAACAGCGATTCGAACGGCTCGAATGCGGCCAGCAGCGTGATGTAGCACGGATCGTCGGCGAGCAGATGATGTAGTGTGCCGCTCGCGTCCGCTGCGACGCCGTTGCGTTGCCGAATTGCGTCGCGTAACGCGAGCGACGGGCTCAGCGCGCAGCACAGCATGTCGGTCAATGCCGTATCGAACGCGTGGGGTATAACGGTCCAGCCGGCGCAAGACAGCTCGGCTTCGTGGCGGGTATCGATAGGTGTCATGCTCGTTGACGGGAAAAGTTCGATTCAGCGACTCGTCGGCCGCTCGCATGCGAGGATGGCCATCGGCACGACGTCGACATGACGTCCGGACTTGAAGGCGGCCTGTCGCTGTAGTCCTTCGACCAGGAAGCCCACCTTCTTGTAAAGCGAGATTGCGTGCGTATTGGATGCCAGAACGGTCAAGTGCAGGCGGTGCAGGTTGAGATCGTTGAAAGCATGGTCAAGCGCAAGGCGGGTTGCTTCTGTCCCGACGCCGAGGCCGCGTGCGGTTGGCTCGCCGATCTGGATCGCGAACTCCGCATTGCGACTGACCCAGTCGATATCGAGCAGGTAAACGACACCGATTGCCTGTTGCATTGTCGAGCTGCATATGGCGAGACGCACGTTCCTTTGGCGGTTTGCCAGGTATGCATCGAACCACTTCTCGTCAACTTCGGCATTCACATGGCGGAAGGGGCTGCCGAGCAGGTCGACGAGGTTTCGATCCGCACGCCAGGCATTCAGTACCGGGAGGTCGGTGCGGTCGAGCTCACGCAAGGTGACGGTGGTTTTCATTGATTGCACTGCTCCAGAATCTGGTCGACCAGCGGTTTCAGTCGTTCCGGCGATAGGCGTTGGTCGCACGGGACGAACAGCGTGTCATACGGCAGATCGCGCTCGAATTCCGGCATGTCGGAGGCGGGTGGCAGATCGGGCCAGTACGTCGCGCTGTAGATGCGCAGCGTGCGCCATATGTCGCGCAGCCCGTGCGGTGCACCCAGGAACGGATAGCAAAGCGGCGCGCAATCGGTCGCGTCAGTTGGCAACAGGCGGTTGCGGGAGCCGAGGCACGCATGCAGATAGCGGAAATTGGCGATACGGCGCGCGCGCACGTTGTCGTAGTCGATGCCTGCGAGCAGCCGCTGCGTCAATGCAGACATGCGTTGCGGTTCCTGCTGTTGCAGGCTTGCCTCGGCCGCTGCGAAATCGGCATAACCGGCCTCTGCACCGGCAGCCATTCTTATCAGCAGGTGGCGGCAGCGCGTGAGCGAGTCATTGTCGATGCGTTCCGGGAGGGCAACGTGCGCTTGCGAAACGAGGTAGCCGCCGTCAGGCACGCCAACGAACTTGCGGGGAGAATAGACGGTCGCCAGACAGTTGCGTGGGGCGGAGAAGAACGCATGAGCGTTATCAATCACGACCTGCTTCCGCGGGTGCCGGGCGAGCACGTCGTCGACGTGGCGATCACATACACCAAAGTAATTCACGTACAGGAGCCACTCGTCGTCGCCGAGCGAAATGGTCGGGCAACTAAGGTCTCGATTCAGTGCGTAACGCCGGATTGGCGTGCCGGCAACCCGCAACGGTTCGATCATGCTGTCGCATAGGTACCATGGCGCCCAGACGGCTGATGGCGTGTGGGTGCGCAGCAATGCGAGAAACGCCGCGCGTGCGGATTGGAAGCGCATCGCGTCGCGATACCACTCGTGCCCGCGGTCAGGCCATTCCAGAGCTAGGTAACCACCGATCGCGTCGTCGATCATGCAGCCACCGTGTCGGTTGCAAGCAACGTGCGAATGGCATCGACGCGGTTGAACATCAGTACATCGATGATCGACAGATTTGGCACGAACGGCGTATCGAATTGTGCGTACGATCGGGTTTCGGGTGCAATGAACGCAAGGTCGATGTCGGCCTCGATAAACGCGGCGCGATCGTAAAGGGTCCGGCCGCCTGGCGCGTTGACGTACAGTCTGGCACCCTCGCGGAGGCATATATCGATTACGCGCGCTTGGCCACGCAGCATCATGTTGTCGTACCCGGACGACGTGGCGACGAATTGGGTATCGATGCCAAGATAACCGCAGGTCTCGGTGACGCTGTGCGACGCAAGCTGCCCGATTGTATCGGTATCTGCCGACAGCACGCGCTCGACGAGTCGGATCACAGGTCCATATTGTGGCGCACGCGAATAGGCGTGATGCAGCATTGCGAGCAGTTTGGGCATCCAGCGATCCCGAGGCTGGATGCGTACGCTCAGAATGGGGCACGATGAACTGGCACCGTTCAGCGGAACGGTGAGATAGTGTGGCGTGCCTCCGAGCAGAATGCGGTTTCGGTTGATCCAGCCGTTCTTGATGTACGTTACGTCGTCGTAAAATACGAAGCGATCGACCGATGCCGCGAGCTGAAAGTAGCCGAGATACGGAAACAGATACGGCTGCATGATCGCCAGGCGCACGATCAGCGCTCCGCGATGACGCCGACGATGCGCAGCAGATCGTATTCCGTCAATGCGGGATAGATCGGCAGGCACAGCACCTTCATCGACGCCTCGGCGGCCACCGGTAGGTTTGCACGACTGGCGGACGGCAGGCCGCGGTACATCGGGAAGTCCGAAATCAGCGGATGGAAATAGCGACGTACATAGATGTCTCGGTCGCGGAATTTCGCGTATAGCGCGTCGCGGCTCAGCGGATATTCCGACTCGACCAGGATCGGGAAATAGGCATAGTTCGCCGCGATTTCGCCAGTGTCCGTCAAGCAGTGGATGCCCGGAATATCCTGCAGCAAATCCCGGTAGCGGGTGTCGATCTCCCGACGGCGGGCCAGCGCGTCGTCGATATGTCGAAGCTGCAGCAGCCCGAACGCCGCGTTCACTTCGCTCATTTTTCCGTTGATGCCGGAAGCTACAACCGTAACTTCGTCGACGAATCCGAAGTTTTTCAGATGGTCGATGCGCTGCTTCGTTTTCGCATCGGGGCAGATGATGGCGCCGCCCTCAAACGTATTGAAGACCTTGGTCGCATGGAAGCTGAGAATCGACAGGTCGCCATGTTTCAGCACGCTACCGTCGCCGGTTCGAACCCCGAACGCGTGCGCAGCGTCGTAGATCACGCGGAGGTTGTAGTTGTCGGCGATCTTCTGGATCGCATCGACGTCGCACGGATGCCCATAGCAATGCACCGGCATGATTGCGGTCGTCTGTGGCGTGATCGCCGCCTCGATTTTTGCCGGGTCCAGATTGAGCGTATCCGGATCGACATCGACGAATACCGGTTTGATGCCATTCCAGAGGAGCGAGTGCGCCGTCGCGACGAACGAATAGGGCGTTGTGATCACTTCGCCGGTGATGCGCAGCGCTTGCAGCGCGGTGACGAGCGCCAGAGTGCCGTTCGCGAACAGCGACAGGTGTGGCACGCCGAGATACTCGCACAGCGCGCGCTCGAATTGCTGGTGGAACGGCCCGCCGTTAGTCAGCGTGCGGCTCTCCCAGATCTTCTTGAGATACGGCAGGAATTCTTCGAGCGGCGGCAAGTGCGGTTGCGTGACGTAAATGCGTTCGTGCGGCAGTTGCGCGACGGATGACGCGGGCAGGCTGGCGGTCATGATGGTTTCTCGATCTGACGTGAGGTTCAGGCTCGTGCCGCGGCCTGTGCGCTAGCCGTGTCGTCGAACAGCGGCGTGTCGAATGCAGTGGCAGGTTCATCTGCGCACCAGCGGGTCCACATCGTGCGCAGCGCCGACGACAGTCCGGCCGCAACGACAGCCGGCCGGAACGCGGCGGATTCCGCGCAGCGTGCTCGCAGGCCGGCGCGAAGCGCCTGCAGCGCTGCGGTGTCGTGGCCGAGCGCCAGCGCCTTCGCGACGAAATCGTCCTCGTCCGTCGCGATGTACGCGTCGAGCCCGACGTGCTGCAGCCAGCCGGCACTGCCGCGCCCGGCCATCGTTGCGCCGGGGATCGTCACGGTTGGTACGCCCATCCATAGTGCGTTCAGCGTAGTCGTCGAACCGGTGTACGGGAACGCGTCGAGACAGAGGTCGACGCCGTGATGCTGCTGCATGTAAACGGGGATGTTCGAGCGCCGGTGGAACGTCAGACGGCTGGCGTCGATGCCCGAGGCTGCGAACCATTCGGTCAGCGTTTGCTGGTCGCCGTCGCTGCCGATCGCGCCGAGCGCCATGCGCGCGGTCGGGTCCGCGTGCAGCACGCGCGCCCAGACCTCGATCACGTGCAGGCTCAGCTTGTTCAGGCGGTTGAAGCTGGCGTAGGTCGTATAGCCGTTGTGCAGCGCTGGCAGCACATTGACGGGCGGGCAGTTCGGCGGAGGCATGAACGGCGCGATCGCGGGCAGCCGCACGATCTGCTCGACGAACTGGTCGTCGAATGCACCGTACGGCGCGACGAAGCGGTCCGTCAGGTAGTAGTCCATCTTGCTCATGCCGGTCGTGCCCGGATAGCCGATCCACGATGCCTGCAGCGGCGCGGGTTTGCGCGCGAACGTGACCAGGCGGTTGCGGCCGGTGTGGCCGGAGAGATCGATCAGGACGTCGATGCGATCGTTGCGGATCTGTTCGGCAAGCGCGGCGTCGCCCAGCATCGTCACAGGCCGCCAGGTCGTAGCGTGCGCGCGCAGTTTGGCGGTGACGTGATCTTCGATTACATAGTTGTAGTAGAAGTGCAGCGACAGATTCGGGTCGCGGCTCAAATGTTCGATGACGGGCAGCAGATAGTGTGCGACTGCGTGGTTCAGCAGGTCGCCGGACACGAAGCCGATCCGCAGCGGGCGCTCGGGATCGCGCGAATTGGCGTATTTTTTCGGCAGCGCGTGCCGTTCGTACCGTTTGCCGAATGCGCGATGTTCCTTGAGCAGCATCTCCGGCGAATGGGTGTCGTCGTGAATCAGGCTGAACAGCATCGAACTGTGCGACACGAAGTCGTTCGGATCGGTTTCGATGGCGCGCCGCAGCCACGGAACCGCTTCCTGCGCGGCGCCCTGGTCCAGCAGCACGAAGCCGAGTGCACCGTTGGCCGATGCCGAATGCGGTGCCAGTTCGACGGCACGCCGGCAAGCCGCGACGGCTTCCTGCTGGCGCCGCAGTCCGTGCAGCGCGATGCCGAGGATGCGGTGCGCCTCCACGCTCGTCGGTTGGGTGGCAATGATCACGCGGCACTGGATCTCCGCTTCCTGGAGCCGGGTCATGAGCCGCAGCGTATCCGCGAGCAGCGTCCGCAGCAGGAGGTCGCCGGGCAGGCTTTCGAGTGCGCGATAGGCGATATCGATCATCTCGGCGTATTGCAGGTCCCGGTACAGCGAGACCGCCAGGGCGCGCAGGCACGCCCCGTCGTCCGGATAGTCGGCGACGAGCTGGCGAGCGAGCGCGAGTGCTTCTGCCGATCGCTTCTTGTCGAAGAGTGCGGCGTGCTTCTGCAGTTTGTGCAGCGGCGCCTTGCGCACCGGTTCGGCGGGGGCGTCCCCTTTACCGCTTTCGTCCGGTTGAGGCCGGGGCTGGGACGAAATGTTCAGGGTGATGCCGGCCGCGCTGTCCGGGACGCCCGGGCCCGCGGCGGGCGCCGTGGGGAACGTCACGGTGGGCGTGGCCATTTGCGAAATCAGGCCGTCCAGTGCGGGGCCGTGTACGCCACGTTGCTGAGCCATTTCGACGGCGACCCATGCCGCGGGCATCTGGTCTGCGCGGTACAGCGCGTTGATGTAGCCGACCCAGCATTGGCCGTTGTCCGGATTGGCGCCGAGCGAGATCTCGAAGTGGGGAATCGCGTCACCCGCCCGCCCCGCGTCGGCCAGCAGCACCGCGAGGTTGTAGTTCGCTTCCGCGTGTGCCGGGATGGCGTCGAGAATGGCTTCGTACAGTGCTTTCGCATCGTCGAATGCGCCGTCGTGGTGGCGCGCGATGGCATTCTGCATGACGAGCGCGATATCTTGCTCGAACTGCTGCTCCGGGCTGAGCGGGGTGCGATCGGTCGAGTCGAGTGGGAGCATGGCGGGAGACGCGGTTGTTCGATGTTTGCCATTATCGGCAACGGGCGTTCGCGCCGAATGTGCGAGATGGCGCCAAAAGCGCGGCCAATTCCGCCGATTGAGCAAGCGTCGCGCGGCCGGGCGGTGGCGTGCCGGATGCAAAAAAACGCCCGCACGAGGCGGGCGGAGGCGAACGAGCACGCCCTCACATCAGCGTGTAGTTCTTGTTGTCAGGTTGGTGCGCCGGCAGTGGCGCGGAGCCAGGTGCGCGTCAGCGGCTCGCGACGCTCTGGTACTGGCCGACGGCCTGCACGCGGCCCATCGCCGCCTGGTATGCGTCGGTCAGCGCCTGCTGCGCGCGTTGCGCGTCGGCGAAGATGCGTTCGTTGCTGGCCTGGATCCGGCGGACCGCGGCGATGCCGGCCGGCGGCTGGTCGGCCGCGAGCGCCGCGACGAGCGGCTCGCGCATGTCGACGAGCCGCGCCGCCTCGATCCAGTCGGCCATCGTGGCCGCATGTTCGATCGCGTCGGTGAGTGCGTCGAGCTGGGCGATCAGTTCGGTCTGTTCCATCGTGGCTCTCCTGTCCGGCTGGCGATCAGCTCTTGTTGCTCGACAACGCGCCGGCGCTGTTCGTGCCGCCGAACAGCTGCGTCAGGTACTGCGAGTTGCTGTTCATCGTCGCCATCAGCGTGTTGAGCGCGGTGAACTGCGCCTGGTACTGGCTGGTCAGCTGCGCCGCGTAGTTCGACAGGTTCGTTTGCTGCGTGGTGACGCTCTTCAGGTCGTTGTTGAGCGCCGTCGTGCGTGCGGCGATCAACCCGTTCGTCTGCGTGTAGTTCGTGATGTCGGCCGTCAGCTGCTGGCCGATCCCGTTCGTCGAGTTGAACAGAGACGCGACGCCGGTCGGGTTGCTCTGCAGCGCAGTGTTGAGTGCCGAGCTGTCGACCTGCAGCGTGCCGTCGGCCTGCAGCGTGACGCCGATCGACGCGAGGTTGACCGTCGAGCCGTTGCTTTTCACGCCGCTCGCGACGACCGACGCGAGCGCGTTGCGGATCGTGTTCAGCGTCGAGTCGCCGAGCAGCGGGCCTTGCGACGACGCGCCGGACGTGAAGCTCGACAGCGAGCCCATCGTCGTGACGAGCGTGTTGTAGAGCGTCACGAAGTTGTTGATCGTCGAGGCCTGGCTCTTCGTGTCGGTGGCGACCGTCAGCGTCTGCGTCGAGCCGACGGCGGCCGAGGTCAGGTTCAGCGTGACGCCCGTGATCGTGCTCGACACGGTGTTGCTCGCGCTCGTCGCGGCGATGCCGTTGATCGTGAACGTGGCGTCCTGTGCGGCCGTGCTTTGCTTCCAGGCGGCGCTGCCGTTCGCGGACGTAAAGGTCGACTGGCCACCCGTCGTGCTGGCCGTCGACGTGACGCCGAGGCTGGACAGGCCGTTGTCGCCGGATACGTTGCTGACCGCGACGCTGATCGCGTTCGCTGCGCCCGTCGGCGTCGAGCTGAGCACGAGGTGCGCGCCGTCGCTGCCGTTGACGACCGACGCGACGATGCCCGGGTTGCCGGTCGTGCTGTTGATCGCGGCGGCGATGCCGGACAGCGTGTTGTTGGTGCTGTCCACGTTGACCGTGAACGACTGGCTGCCGAGCGACAGTGTCATCGTGCCGGTGCCGAGCGCCGTCGACCCGCCGAACGCGGCCGACGACAGCGACTGCGACGTCGCGATCTGCGTGACGCCGACCGAATAGCTGCCGGCAACGGCGCCGGCGCCCGCGGTGGCGGTCAGGCCGGTGCCGCTCGCGGTGGCGGTGAAGGTGTTCTGCAGCGAGCCGTTCGACAGCGTCGTGAGGCCGGCCTGGAGTGCGCTCAGCGCGGCCGAAAGGGCGCCGTACGCGGAAATCTGGGTGTTGTCGCTGGTCTGCTGCGCGTTGAGCGCGGCGGTCTGACCGGCGGTCTTCGCATTGACGAGTGCCGTCACGAGCGAGTTGACGTCCATCGACGAGTTGCCGGTCGAACCGCTGATGATCGATTGGGCAGCTTGCTGCAGCGCGCTGTTGGCCGAGTTGTTGGCGGCGGTGACGGCGGGATTGATCGTCGACATCGTAGTGCTCCGTGCGGCGGGTGATCCGTGAAATGCGGGGTGAAGACCTGGCGGCGGGGCGGGGCCCCGCGCGCCAAGCGCTTGCGGCCGGGCCGCGCGTCATGCGGGGCCCGGCCGTGGGTTGCTACGCGATTACTGCAGGAGCTTCAGGACCTGCTGCGGCAGCGAGTTTGCCTGTGCGAGCACCGAGATGCCAGCTTGTTGCAGCACCTGGTTCTTCGACATGTTCGCCGTTTCCTGCGCGAAGTTCGCGTCGGTGATCTGCGACTGTGCCGACGACAGGTCGGTCGATTCTGCCTGCTGCGCCGTTGCGATTGCCGTGAAACGGTTTTGTGCCGCACCGAGTGCTGCCTGCACGTTGTTCACCGTTTGCAGCGCGTTGTCGATCGACACCATCGCGACGTTCGCACCGCTGACGGTGCTGATGTCGAGGTTCGATACGGTCTTCGGCGTGTTGACGGCGTTGATCTGCGCGATCGCGTTGTTGATTGCCGTCAGCTGTGCCGCGGTGGTGCCGGCGCCCGTTGCGCCCGATTGCAGCGACAGTGCGCCGACTGCCGTGCCCGTGCCTGCCGTCGCGTTCGAGCCGAACACTGCCGTTGCTGCGGCCGACGTGATGGCCTGACCGTTCTGGTCCGAGAACGTGTAGCCGCCCTGGCCGTCGGAAGTCACGTTGATCGCGGTGATCGCTGCGCCCGAGCCGGTGTACGCGCCAGCTGCCGTGAGCGACAGGCCCGTGACCGTGCCGACCGTCTGGCCCTTCTGCACCAGGCCGCCGCCGATCTTCGCAGCCGACATGCTTTGGCTCAGGTCCAGCGAAATGGTCTGGCCGACGTTCGCACCGACCTGGAACGACACGATGCCTGCCGAGCCGTCGAGAATGTTCGTGCCGTTGTACGTCGTTTGCGACGCGATACGGTTCACTTCCTGGATCTGTTGCGCAACTTCTTGCTGCAGTGCTGCCTGGTCGGTCGTGGACATCGTGCCCGTCGATGCCTGAACGGCCAGCTGGCGGATACGCTGCAGGCTGTTCGTCAGCGACGACAGTGCGCTCGATGCCGTTTGAATCATCGACACGCCGTCGTTCGCGTTCGACACGCCCTGGTTCAGACCGTTGATCTGGGTCTGCATCCGGGTCGAGATCGCGAGGCCTGCTGCGTCGTCTGCCGCGCTGTTGATGCGCTTGCCCGACGACAGGCGGGTGATTGCCTGCGACAGGGCGTTCTGCGAGCCGTTGAGGTTCTGCTGTGCAACCAGCGAGTTGATGTTGCTGTTAATTCCGAGCATGGAAAATCTCCTGTTTAAGCCGAAAGCCCTGGAAAGCCGTTTTTGGCGTCGGCGGAAGCACTCGTTCATTGCTGGCCGCCTCAGAGCAGGATTTCGGCGCACCAAAACAAAACTTGAGGGGCGCGTTGAGATTCGGCCCGATTTTTTATCCTTCTTTGTCATTTCGGGCGGGCCCGGACACGCAGTCGTTCGCCTGTGCACACGCGATCGACAAAAGGGTGGTTTTGTCTGTGATTCCCTGCTATGATGGCGGGCTGAATTGAGATTTCTGTCAAGCCTCTGCCGTTATCGGCATGTCTGCTGGCAGTCAAACGCGGCGCTGCACGCGGCTGTGAAGCGTACTCGCGGTGCTTTCCGCCTCTCTTTTCCGGCCTCCGAGGCCGTATTTCCGCTCGTTTCGCCTGTTTGTGGGGACGCTCGGATGGCCGGTGCGTGGCGCTTGGCCGCTACGTTTTTGACCGTTTAAGCAATTTAGGAACGACATGACGACGATTCTTCTGAAAGAAAACGAGCCGTTCGAAGTGGCGATTCGCCGCTTTCGCCGTGCTATCGAAAAAAATGGCCTGATCGCTGAACTGCGTGAGCGCCAGTCCTACGAAAAGCCGACCGCAGTCCGCAAGCGCAAGAAGGCAGCAGCCGTCAAGCGCCTGCACAAGCGCCTGCGCAGCCAGATGCTGCCGAAGAAGCTCCACTAAGAGCGTCTGACGGTTTGCCGCGAAACGGCGGAGCGTGCTTCGAAAGAAGCCGCTCCGCCGTTTTGCTTTTGGGGTCCGGGAAAATCCCGAGGCCGCTGCGGTGCGGCCGTTCCGGCCGATGGCCGGCGGCTTGCGACCGCCGGCTCGCCGTTCAGAAGTCGATCTTCGCGCTCAGGCTCACCGTGCGCGGGTCGCCCGGCTTCACGTAGTCCGCGTACTGGTATTCCCAGTAGCGGCGGTTCAGCACGTGGTCGATCGACGCGCGCAGCGTCACGTCGTGGCGGCCGACCCGCGTCAGGTAGCGCGCGCCCGCATTGACGACGAGAAAGCCCGGCGCGTCGAGGCCGCCCGCCGCACGCAGCGGCGTCGCACCGGTGAATTTCGCATCGATGCCGAGCGTCAGCCCCGGCACGCCGGGCACCGCATAGCCGATGTCGCCGGCGAGCACGAAACGTGGCGCGCCCGCGACGCGGTTGCCGTTGTTGCCGATCCCGTTCGCATACCACGCGTCGAGCAGCATCGCGTCGACGCCGGCGTTCCAGCGTGTGCCGAATTTCGCGCGCGCGCCGAACTCGATCCCCTGGATGATGGATTCACCGTCCTGCACGTAGACGTTCGCGGCGTTCGCATACTCGGCGCTGCGCTCGATGCGGAACAGCGCGGCCGTTGCGCTCCAGCGCGCGTGCTCGCTCTTGATCCCCAACTCGTATTGCTTGCTGCGCAGCGGCTCGAGTACCTGGCCGGCGTTCGCGTAGACGTCGTTCACGCGGCTGCCGGGCTCGAGCGATTCGGCGTAGCTCGCGTACGCGGTGGTGGTCGGCGCGAGCTTGAACATCACCGCGAACGTCGGCGTCACGACGCCGTTTTGCCGATAGCCGGGATCCTCGGCGCCGCTCGCCTGGAACGAGCGCTGCTCGTAGTTCATGTAGCGCACGCCGGCGAGCACCGACCAGCGCTGGGTGAGCTGCACGGTGTCGCTCGCGAACAGCGATTTCTGCACGATCTCGCTCGTGCGGTACTGGATGAAGCCGTGCGGGCTGTCGTAGCGGTACGGGTTCGGCGCATACAGGTTGCCGGCGCCGAGCGGCACGAACACGCTGTTCGCCGAATAGTCGTTCGCCTGCTTCTGCCACGACGCGCCGACCACGATCTGGTGGCTGAACGGGCCCGTGCGCACCTTGCCCTCGACCATCGCGCGCCACTGGCTGAAGCGGTGATCCTCCATCCCGACGTAGCGGCTGTCGGTGTAGTTGCCGGCCGCGTCCTGCAGGTACAGCGTGCTTTCGTTGCGGCGGCGCGTCGCCTTGCTGTAGCTGTACGCGACGTCGAGCTGCCAGTCGGGCGCGAGCTGGTATTGCAGCCCGGCCGTATAGAGCTGCAGGTTCGTGTTCAGGTACTGGTCCTTGCCGCCGAGGTTCGTCGTGCCGCCGCTGATCGTCGCGGGCAGCGCGCCGCCCGGATAGCTGCCGGTGAAGATCGACGGCGTCTGGCCCGTCGTGCGGCGGTCCTGGTACAGCGCGCCGAACGTCACCGACAGGTCGCGCGTCAGGTTCGCCTGCAGCGCAAGCGATACGCTGTCGCGGCGGATGTTGCCGTCGTTGTACGTCTTGCCTTCCTCGTGCGTCGCGTTCAGCCGCGCGCCGAACATGCCGTTCGGCCCGAAGCGCTGGCCCAAATCGACGTGCTCGGTCCACACGCTGGTGCTACGGTAGCCGATGTCGACGCTGCGCACGGGTTCGACGCCAGGCTGCTTCGTCACGTAGTTGACGACGCCGCCGGGCGTCACGAAGCCGTACAGGAAACCGCCGAGCCCCTTCAGCAGCTCGACGCGATCAAGCTGTTCGTACGGCATCGTGATCCCGTACGTGACGAACGGCAGCCCATCGATCTTGTAGCCGTTCTGCCAGTCGAGCTGCATGCCGCGCACGGTCATGTAGCTGGCCCACGCGCTGTACGCACCGCTGTTGTCGGACACCGATGCGTCGTTCGCGAATACGTCGCCGAGCTTGTACGGCTGGCGTGCCTCGAGTTCCTCCGACGTGACGATCGTCGTCGAGAACGGCGTGTCGAGCTGGCGGCGCGTGCCGAGCGCGCCGGTGGAGATCGTGTCGGTCAGGTGCTGCGGCGAATCGTGCGCGGCCGTGACGTTGACGGCCGGCAGCACCGTGGCGCCGCCGGGCGAATCGTCCGCGTGCGCGAGTGACGCGGCAAGGCAGGCGAGGGCGGCGGCCACGCGACGTGGACGGACGGGAGGGCAGGTGCGGCTGACGGTCATGGCGGGCAAGTAAAAATGCGAGTAAGAATCATTCGCATTGAGATAAAATGTTGCGCATCGTATCAAAACCCGTCGAACGCGCAACAATTCCATGCCGCGTGCAAGGGCATCCGGCCTCGCCAGTGGCGGCCGGCCGGCTCGTGCGCGGCGCCTGACCTCAAATGACCTGCATTCCGTTGAACCGTGGCCGCTCGTGCCGGGCCGTTTTCCCTTCGCCGTGCCCGCGATGAATGCGTTCCTGCGACCGTTTCTCGTCCGCCTGCATCGCTGGTTTGGCCTCGCGATTGCGCTGTTCCTGTTCGTCGCGGGGCTTACCGGCGCACTGATCGCATGGGACCACGAGCTGGATGCGGCACTGAACCCGGACTTCTATACCGCCCGCAGTCGTGCGGCGCCGCTTGATCCGCTCGCGCTCGCGGCGCGCATCGAGGCCGCCGACCCGCGCGTGCAGGTGACCTATCTGCCGCTCGCGATCGAGTCGGGGCACACGCTGCAGGCGGGCGTGATGCCGCGCACCGACCCGGCAACCGGCCAGCCATACGCGCTCGATTTCAGCCAGATCGCCGTCGATCCCGCGACCGGTGCGGTGCAGGGCCGCCGCGAATGGGGCGCGCTGTCGGTCGCGCGGCTCGACCTGATGCCGTTCATCTACCGGCTGCACTACTCGCTGTTCCTGCCGGTATACGGCGGGATCAACTTCGGGTTCTGGGTGATGGGCGTCGTCGGCATCGTGTGGGCGATCGACAGCCTGATCGCGCTGGTGCTCGCGTTTCCGAACCTGAAAAGCTGGCGCAAGTCGTTCGTGTTCCGCGTGCGGCGCGGCGGCTATCCGCTGGTGTTCGACCTGCACCGCTCGGGCGGCGTGTGGGTGTGGGGGCTGCTGCTGGTCGTCGCGGTCACGTCGATCTCGATGAACCTCGCCGTTCCCGTCGTGCGGCCGCTGGTATCGCTGGTGTCGCCGCTCGCCGAGACGCCTTACACGAATCCCGAACACTTCCCGCCCGCCCCGGCGGGCAGCACGATGCTGCCGCGCGAGCGGATCGTCGAGATCGCGCGCTCGGCCGGGCGCGACGCGGGGATCGCCGCGCCGCCCGGCGCGCTGCTGTTTGCGCCGGCGATGAATGCGTATGCGGTCGGGTTCTTCACGCCCGGCAACGACCACGGCGATGTCGGGCTCGGCAACGCGTGGCTGTACTGGGATGCGGTGACCGGGAAGCCCGTCGCCACCCAGGTGCCGGGCCGCGGCTCGGCCGGCGACCTGTTCATGCAGGCGCAGTTTCCGCTGCACTCGGGGCGGATCGCCGGCGTCGCGGGCCGCGCCGCGGTGAGCGTGCTCGGCATCGTCATCGCGATGCTGAGCGTGACGGGCATCTGCATCTGGGTGAAGAAGCGCAGCGCCCGCGTGCGGGCCGCGCGGAGCGCGCGATCGGTTGCGCCGGCGCCGGCGTCGTCGCGCGCTGCGAGGTGAGTGGTTGCGCGTCGCGCAACGCTTCGTGAGCGGCGAACGGGCGGCGTAACCGGCGCAGGGCCGCGGTGAACGATGGGCCCGGCGGGTGCCCGCGCCGTCAGCCCGCCTTGCGCCGCCGTGCCGGCTGCTTGCCGCCGAGCGCCGCGCATTGCGCGTGGCACGGGCAGCCGGCCTCGTGATCGTTGACCATGCCGGTGGCCTGCATCAGCGCATAGCAGATCGTCGAACCGACGAACTTGCAGCCGTACGCCTTCAGCGCCTTGCTGAGCGCGTCGGACTGTTCGGTCGACGCGGGTGCGTCGCGGTACGACTGCCACGCGTTCTGGACCGGCGTGTCGCCGACGAACGACCACAGGAACGTGGCGAGCGACCCGTGCTCCTCGCGGATGCGCTGCACGGCGCGCGCATTGGTGACGGCCGACTCGACCTTCGCACGGTTGCGCACGATGCCGGGGTTCTCCAGCAGCTTCTCGATGCGCTTCGGCGTGAAGCGCGCGACCGCATCGACGTCGAAATCCGCGAAGGCGTCGCGATAGCCCGCACGCTTGTTCAGGATCGTCGACCACGACAGCCCGGCCTGCGCCCCTTCCAGGATCAGCATTTCGAACAGGTGGCGATCGTCGTGCGACGGCACGCCCCACTCGGTATCGTGATAGTGAGCATCCGCTTCCGTCTTCACCCAGTTGCACCGCTGCGACATCGTCCGCCTCGTTTTCAGTGTCGATTCGATCGTGTCAGCATAGCGGAAGCCCTTTTTGCGGAACAGCCGGCCGAACGGCAGATGGGCGCGCGGCGCCGATCCGGTTAAGCTGGGCGCCTGTTCGAATCAGCGGGATGAAGGCATGGCGGCATTACTTTTTGCGATCGGCATCGACGGCGGCGGCACGGGCACGCGCGCGGTGCTGGCCGACCGGCACGGGCGCGAACTCGCGCAGGGGCGCGGCGGCCCGTCGGGGCTCGGGCTCGGCATCGAGCGCGCATGGGCATCGATCGGCACAGCCTGCGCGGACGCGTTCACGCAGGCCGGTCTCGCATTCGACTGGGCGCAATGCGCGCTCGGCTGCGGGCTCGCGGGCGTCAACAATGCGGCATGGCTCGCCGCGTTCCGCGCGCAGTCGCCGCTCGATGCGCTCGCGGTCGAGAGCGACGCGTATACGACCGTCGTCGGCGCACACGGCGGCGCGCCGGGGCTCATCGTCGCGCTCGGCAA
>NZ_JAAGPP010000149.1:0-21563 GCF_017104975.1 Burkholderia sp. Ac-20344 | reverse complement strand
CAACTCAGGCAGCGGCCCGCGGGCCGCTGCCTGACGCGCTACGGTTTGTCTTTTCTTCTTCATCGGCATATCCATGACGTTTACTCCGCATGATATGCCCCGCCCACGAAATCACGGATAGGTCCAGATCGCAACCGGTCGTCTTGTTGCGGTAGTTTCCTGCGCATCCATATCCATCGACGCATGCAATTTGCTTCGGGGCTTCGATATCGAAATTCCCCGTGCGACGCATGTTGCCCGGGCTGCTCTTCCGTGCCATCACGGCTCGCTGCTTTGCTGGCGTAACGAACGAAAACGCTGGCGCTGGCCGGCGTCTGCCGGCCATGGTGCGGTCCGAAACCGCGGCCTCGCCGACGCCGGCAACTCGGTCCTTAGCGGAGCTCTCCAGCCGCAGGCGCCCGCGCCCAATCGAGCGCAAAGTCCGCAACGTCCTCCCAGCCCTTCTCGCCACAGGTGTAATGGCTGCGTCCTGCGAACAACTTATACGCCGAGATGGCCCGCGAGCCCTTCGCATTCCTTTCAAAATTCTCGCGCTGGACGGCCGGCGGCAGGATGTTGTCATTCCCGCCGGCGATAAAAAGCAGCGGTGCGCGCTCGTCGTTCGCGAAGTTGTAGCTTGTCGTGGCATTCGGGGTGACGTTCGCGAACCCGCCTTGAAACAGGATGCGTCCCGACACGGGTACCGCGTAGCGGTCATAAACCGGCTTCGATTCCGCGAGGCTCAGGTTGTTCGTGAACGCATAGTGAAATTCCTTCTCGGTAATCGGCACCGCGCGATGCAGGTTGGCCGGATTGCGCAAGACCGGGAACGTCGCCTTGATCTCGCTGAACGGCAGCGCCCAGACCCCTTTCACCGCGGCGCCGTCGATCGATACGCCGGCCGAGCCGTAGCCCGCGTCGAGGAGAAGCTGGACGAACGCGCCGCCGAACGAATGCCCCATGATGATCGGCTTCGTGTCGAGCGCCGCGATGGTCCGCGCCAGATGATCGAAGATCTCGCGCACGCCCAGATTCACCAGCGGCGACGGATCGCGGCGGAGCGCGTCGACTCCGGCCGTGCCCGGCTGGACACCCGGATACCCCGGCGTAATGACGCGCATGCCGCGTTGCTCGTAGCGAGTAACCCAATGCTCCCACGACAGCGGTGTCATCCAAAGACCGTGAATCAGTACAACCGTGTCGGTACGCGCTTCCGGGTTCATATCCCTGCTCCTGTGATCGCTAGATGACGAAAATCACGCCCGTGAGACCTCGGTATTTCCGGATCCGTCTGCCCCGTGTTTTGCCAGCATCGAAACAACGGGGTACTACGCGGTTGCCGTGCGCCACACTCTTCGAGAATAGTCTTTGACACCGGCGTTGGTCAGCGTGAATGATGTGTCCATCATAAAGACCATCCGAGTACGCGACATGGCCAAAAAGCCGGAATTCTTTGCTCAAACGCCGACGGCGCTGGACGATGAGGCAGATCCGTTTGCCTTCAAGCGGGATGCCTTTTCCGACGTGCTGGAACTGATCCGCATCCGCGGCAACACGGTCTTCACATGCGCGGCATCGGCGCCTTTCGGATTGCGCTTTCCTGCCGGAAAGTATCGTTTGCATATCATCCGCAGCGGCAGCGTGGCGATCGAAGTGGAGGGGCTCGAGGAGCGGTACCACGCGTCGCAAGGAGACCTGGTCATGCTGATGCACGGTCACGGCCATGTCATCGCCGACCGGCCGGGGCGCTCTGCGAGTCTCGTCACGGATCTCGCGCCACAGTACTACGACCGCGAGCGCCTGACGATAGGGAGCGGAGACACCACCTGGCTCTGCGGTGACTTCGGATTCGACGGCGTGCTGTCGCAACGGTTGCTGTCCGTGCTGCCGCCGGTGCTGGTGTTGAAAGGGTTGCGGGAGCGGCCGTTCGAGTGGCTGGAGCTGAGTTGCCATTTCATTCTCGACGAGGCATTGAGTCCGCGCGCGGGCGCTGCCGCGATGATCTCCCGGCTGCTGGATGTCATCTTCGTCCAGTTGCTGCGCACCTGGGCGACGGAGGGCTCGGCAGGGCATGGCTGGTTGTCCGGTGCGATCGACAGCCGGATCAACCCGGCGATGTCCGCCATTCACGCCGATCCAGGACGTGCGTGGAGCGTCAGCGATCTCGCCGAGTTGTCGAATCTGTCGCGGTCGGCTTTTGCGGACCGGTTCCAGCGTGTCGTGGGGCAGGCGCCGTTGAGCTATCTCACGACCTGGCGCCTGGATCGCGCGGCGGAGTTGTTGCGGTACAGCCGCGCACCGATTTCGGATATTGCCGGTCGGGTTGGGTATACGTCGGAAGCGGCGTTCAGTCGGGCGTTTCGAGGACGATACGAGATGTCGCCGATGCAGTGGCGGAAGGTGAATACGGAGTAGGGTGGAGCGGGCCTGGCCGATGTCGCCGGCTGGCCATACGGACAATCGATCAGGACGTAAACGACGTTTTTCCCTCATTTCAGGCTGAATGGCGTGATTTGAGGGTTCGCCGTAAAATGCGGCTTTCCGGGGTTTTCAGTCAACGACTTCGTCATGCATCGCATTGGATTCTTCGTTTGCCGTGGTTACGATGTGCTTGATCTGGGTGGGCCACTGTCCGCCTTCAATCAGGTGACCACGGCAGCGGGCCATACGCCCTATGCTCTCCATGTCATCTCGCAGTCCGGCGGCCCGATTCTCGGCAATACGGGCCTTTCGATCGAGACGAAGCCGAGCGGAAGGCGCACGTTCGACACCGTCATTTTCGTCGGCGGTGATGTCGCGCCGATGCAGACACCGGAGAACATCGCCGCCGCCAGGAAACTGGGCGCAAGGGCCTCGCGGGTGGCAAGCGTGTGCACGGGGGCGTTTCTGCTTGCGGAAACCGGCTTGCTGGACGGGTTGAGAGCCACGACGCACTGGCGATACGCCGCTCAATTGCAGTCGCGCTTCCCTCGCACCCGGGTCGAGGGCGACAGTATCTATATCGAGGAGGGCCGCATCTGGACGTCGGCAGGCATCGCGTCCGGAATCGACCTGGCGCTCGGCTTGATTGAAAGAGATATGGGCGCGGAGATTGCGCGCGCCGTCTCGAGGTTTCTGGTTGTTCCGTATCGTCGGCCAGGCGGTCAGTCCCAGTTCTCTGCGATGTCGCAGATGGAGCCGGAATCGGATCGTATCCGCATCGCGCTGAATTTTGCGAGGGAACATCTGGCTGAAGCATTGCCTGTCGAACGGCTCGCCGATGCCGCAAGATTGAGTCTGCGGCAGTTCGGGCGCGCATTTCGCCGGGAAACCGGTGAAACACCTGCCAAGGCGGTCGAGCGCTTGCGCGTCGAAGCGGCGAGGCTGCGCCTGCAGGGAGGGAGCGAACCGATCGAACAGATTGCGCTGGCTGTGGGATTCACCGATCCGGAACGGATGCGGCGGGCCTTCATCAAACTGCACGGGCACCCGCCGCAAGCGATTCGGCGCGGGAGTCGAACGAACGGAGCGCGCTGATCTCGACCGCCGGCCGATCGGCGCGCTGCGTGGTCACCGTCCGTCCAACAGGCTAGCGGTGCATCGGGTACGTCACTATCCGGTTCGCCTGATGATCAATGGCCGTCCGCTTTCTGCGGACCGTAATCGTTCCACATGTCGCGGTGCAACTTCCACGCGCCGCCCTGCTTCAGAAAAACGAGAATCTGCTTGCCGCGGTATTGGATCTTGCCATCGTGGTCATGGATCTCCGCATCCGAAACCTCCGTCACGATCCGGTCGTTACCGTAGAACTCGTAATTGCTGAACGATACGGTCGCAGGCTTTGATCCGGCATACCCCTTGGTGAAGTACGCGGTGATTGCGCTGCTCCCCGTTACCTTGTCGCCTCCGGGCGGCAAGAGCGTGCCACCGTCGGTGTATAGGCGGCCGATCGCCTCATAGTCCCCTCGTGCAAAGGCATCCGCCCATCGTGCGTTCTCGGCCTTGATGGCCGCTTCGGGCGGACGTTGCGAACCACCGGCAGTCGCCGGCGCTGCAAACGCGATAAAGGTAACGCAGGCTGCAAGAGCAGCAGTACAAATACGAATCTTTTGCATCGAGTGATTTCCGATCATGGCTTGAATTGAGAGGAATACGAAAATTTTAGGGTGGAGCAGGCAATGTCGGATGCGGTGATCATCGAGGCATGCAGATCACCTCGCGCACATTGCCTGCCAGCGCTTCAACGAACCCCTGGAACCCGTGCGAGCCCCCTGGATGCGCCGGGCAGTTCCTTGTCGACCATCGCAACGACTTCCGGCCGCGCATCCCTGGGATGACCGGAGTGGAACGGCGGCGCGGGATCGTATTCGACCACGAGTTGCGTGAACTCGGCGGCCTGTTGGCCGCGCAGCTTCGCTGCCACGCGAAGTGCGAAGTCGATGCCCGCCGTCACGCCGCCACCGCTCATGAACCGGCCGTTGTCGTCTTCCACGAAGCGGTCGGGCACGGGAATGGCGCCATATTCGGCGAGCTTGTTGACGAAGGCCCAATGGCACGCGCTTCGCTTGCCCTTGAGCACACCCGTCGCGGCGAGCACGAGCGATCCATTGCAGACCGACGTCACGTGTTTGGCGCTTTCTGCCAGGCGCCGGATCTGCGCTTGATACGCGGGTCGCATCGGCGCCGTCAAATCGGACCCGCCGGGGACCAGGAGCACGTCGGTCTTGTCGATATCGGCCAGCCGCTCGGTCTTGCCGTACACGACGCCGAACTCGAGCGTCACGTTGCCGCCATCGAGGCTCGCGTAGCGAACGTTCGTATTCGGTAGCCGATGGAAAATCTCGCTGGGGCCGGCGAAGTCGAGCAGCGTCCCGCCGTCGTAATTGACGATCAGGATATTGAGCGGATCATTCGGGGCAAGTGCGCCTTCGCTGCCTGGCTGCGCGAAAGCAGGGGCTGTGTGCCCAAGCAGGGCGCCGCCACCGAGGACGGCGCCGAGGGTGGCGATGCTTCCGAACTTGAGCACATCGCGACGCGAACGACCTGATGGGGTGAGTTGCTGTTCGGAAGCATTGTGATCGCTACTGTCGGTCAAGATCATTTCTCCTTGCACTTCGGCCCTCTGTGCGAGTGCAACCAGGCGGGGCCGGATGGAATAACCGCCGCGACGAAACGCGTGGCGGACGTGAGATCGGATGCGTGGATGAGCCGCGATGAAGCGCAGGGCTCGGGAATCGGGCGCCGCAGGCTTATAGCTGCGAGGCGCCGCCATCGACGACCAGTTCGGTGCCGACGACGTAGGAAGACTCGTCGCTGGCGAGATAGAGTGCCGCGTAGGCGATATCCTCGGCCTTGCCCACGCGGCCCACCGGAATGGCTTCCGCGAACTCGGCCTTGCGGTCGCGAACCCATTCGTCGGGCATGCCCCATCGCGTGAGCAGAGGCGTGTCGATCGCGCCGGGAGCGATCGCGTTGAAGCGGATTTTCCGGCCGAGAAACTCGTAGGACCAACTGCGGGCGAGCGATCGCACGGCGGCCTTCGCGGCCGCGGTCAACGAAATGCCATGCTTGCCGGTCTGCGCGACGAACGACGTATTGAGAATGAACGAGGCGCCCTGTCGCAAGTCCGGCAGCACCGCCTGAAGCGTGAACACCACGCCCTTGACGTTGATGTCCATGATCTCGCCATAGAGTGTGTCGTCGATGTCGTCGACTGCGGACGGGAAAGCCCAGCCAGCGTTCGCGAACACGACATCCAGGCCGCCGAATTTCTCTTTGACCTCGGCGGCAATCGCACGCATGTCCGCGATCGAACGGACGTCGCCCTTGAGAACGAGCGCGTGCTCGCCGAGCTCGGCTTTCACGCGATCGAACACGGCATCGTCGCGACCCGTAACCGCTACGCGGGCGCCTTCCGCAATGAACAGCTTCGCGGTTGCGAGACCGATGCCGCTGGTGCCACCGGTGATTAACGCTGACTTGTTTTTAAGTCTCATCTTCTGCTCCTTTCTACGTCGTGATTGATCGGGCCGAAGGCTCAAAGCGCAATTGCGTTTGTGTGCCTGTCTCGGCTCGAACTTCCACGCGAAGTATGGAACGCGAAGCATATGGCGCAAAGGTCGTATAACCCTCAAAAAGCGCCACTCGATGTGAACGGGTTAATTCATCTCGGCGTTGCGTGGCGGCATCGCACGTCGGTATACGTGTGGCTTCATTCGTCACGCTCGTAAAGCAACTCATATCCTCCAATCGTTCGCCTGATGCGTGCGAACCCGAGTTTTCCCAGATGCATGCCGGCGATCAACAACCCTTCCGAACTGACCTGATCGAGAAGCCGTGACCGTGTGCCAGCTGCCAGCGACGCATCGTGATCGAAGGCAATCGATACGTCCGGCCGCTGAACCTGGATATGCGGGAAATGAACCACGTCGCCCCACACAAGAAGGCCCTGATCGCGGGATTCAACGACATAACCGGTGTGTCCATCGGTGTGTCCCGGCAAGGGCAGCGCGCTGATACCGGGGAGCACTTGCCCGTCGTCGAACATGCGCAGCCTGTCGCCATAGGCATCGAACACCTGACGCGCTTTGAAGAAATTACCGCGTGCCCGCTCGCTGGCGCGGCTCAGATTGCCGTCGTCCTGCCAGAAGCTGACCTCGCGCTGATGTGCGACCAGCTCCGCATTCGGAAAGGCGACTTCTCCCGCATCGTTCACCAGCCCGCCGACGTGATCGGGATGCGCGTGCGTGAGCAGGACGGTGTCGATCGCAGCGGGCGCGATACCGGCCATCGCCAGGTTCGTGTGGAGCAGGCCACCCCATTGCTTGAACCCGCCAGCCCCACCATCAATGAGAACGGTGCGGCCCGCTCCGCGTACGACGTAGCAATTGATGTGCACGGCGCCGGGCTCTTTCTGCCCGGCATCACGCTGCATTTTTGATGCGTCATCCGAATCGATATTCGACAGAACGTCGAGACTGGCCGTGAGGTAGCCATCGCTGATGGCCGTAATCGTGAAATCCCCGACCTGCTGAACGGGAAAGGTGAGCGTGGACATCGTGCTTCTCCGGATCGGCTAATTGCGGGCGTGGATGCTCGACGCGGTGTAACCAAAACACCGAATGCGCGCCGTGAGACCCGTGCGGTGAACGATTGCCCGATCCAGCGCTTCCATGAACCGGTTCATGACCGCCGATGTGCGAGGCGTGCCGCCGCGATACCGGATGTCCGCGAAAACAGGGTGTCCATGCCCATGCCGAACCGCCAGAAAAATGACGTGGACGTTCTTGAGCTCTGCTCCAAGCACGTGCGTACAGAGCTCGACGCAGTCGCGCGACAACGCGGCAAGGTTTTCATCGGCGGGCATCCGCTTCGCATCGATCGAGAAAGTGACGTTCGGCATCGTGGTCTACTCCTGCGCAGCCGCAAGGGAGCGTGCGCTTGTCAGTTGCTCCGTCATCGGCGCGTAAAGGTGGATGTCTTTCGGGCGTGCCTCGCGAAGCAGCGCGCTGTTCCGCGGCACGACGGCGAGCCAACGTCGCTCTGGAAACTTCTCCAGCGCAACGGCCTGCATGGCCAGCGGTTCGAGACCCAACCGGGTCAGCGGATCAGGGCCGCCGGCACACAGCGCGAGGCGTTCACCTTCGGTTATCGCCGGTGCGAAGCCGATAGCGCCATAGAGATTCCGATGCCAGTCGGTGATGTGTTGCTGCCACTTCGCGAAATTGCCGCCGCCTTTCCGGCGATATGCGTCGCCGGTCAGCACGTCGAGCCCGTCGATCGTATGGATCGCCAGATAGACGGGGCAACCGTCGCTGATCGCCTTGAACCGCTGCGACGTGTGAAACCCCGTCACCGAGATCAGGGCGGGCAGCTTTTCAAGGCTGTAGAAGTCGTTCCATTCGGCTTCGCTGTCGAGGTCGGCGAAGCTGCATTCCACGGTGTAGATCATCGGATTCGTCCTTTGAACGGGATGCACATCCATCCAAGCCTGTTGGGTGTTCGGTGCAGTAACGTAATGCTAAGCTCGCATTTCCACGCCATAAAACGAAATAAAGTCAGCCTTCAGTGATATTTGATCAAGCTGATGGCAAGCACACCCTGACCGACAAGACGCCCATGCCCCGCAAGATCCCCAGCAATTCCGCGCTCCAGGCGTTTGAAGCCGCGGCCCGACACGGAAGCTTTGCCCGAGCGGCCGAGGAACTGGCACGGACGGAGGGCGCCGTCAGCCGTCAGATCGGCCGGCTGGAGGCGTTCCTGGGCGTCACCCTGTTCGAGCGGATCGGCAATCGGGTACGGCTGGCACCGAACGGAGCGCGATACGCGGTGCAGGTTCGCGAAATTCTGGATCGGCTGGAACGGGACAGCCTGTACCTGATGGGGCAGCCGATCGAAGGTGCGAGCATCGATATTGCCGCCATTCCGACCTTCGCGACGCGCTGGCTGATCCCCCGGCTGAAACACTTTCAAGACCGGCATCCAAACATCACGGTGCATATCGCCGAGCGGATGGAGCCGTTCCTGCTGGCCGGAAGCGGTTTCGACGCGGCCATACATTTCGAGCATCCGGCATGGGCGGGGATGCATCTGCATCCGCTGCTGGAGGAAGTGCTGGTGCCCGTCTGCAGCCCGGCGCTGCTCGCCGGTGCCGGGGCGAATCCGTCGCTGGATGCCTTGCCACGTCTGCACCGGCGACAAAATCCGGACGCGTGGCAGGCCTATGCGCAGGCGTCCGGCATCGCGCTGACCAATTCGGCGGTGGGTGCGCGTTACGATCTCCATTCGATGCTGATCGAAGCGGCGCTGGCCGGCCTGGGTGTCGCACTGGTGCCGCGCCTTTACATCGACGCCGAGCTTGAGCAGGGTCGGCTGGTCGCACCGTGGCCGGCGGGCAAGTCGATCACGAAAAACTTCTGCCTCGTCCTGCCCGAGCCGATCGAACTGGCGGAGGGACCGTTGCAGGCATTCGCGACATGGATGCTGAGTGAAGCCCGGGGATCGACGCCGCATGGCAGCGCCTGACGCTCGTTGCCGAACCGTTACCGTGCGATGCCTCGACACATCGACCTGCACGCCGGAGGAAGGCGCATGCCGCATACGTGCCCACGTCGACGCGCAGCGTGAATGATCGTCGTCGGATTTGATCCGGATACGACGCGGCATTCTCCATTACACTCGCCGGCACAGAAGATCGTCTGCTACGTGGACGATGTCGTTGGCGCGCGACAAATCGTATCGTGCCGACCAGCGGGGGATTCGCGATGAAACCGATTCCGATGCTTTCGTGCCGATCGCCGGTTTTTCACGTTTCAAGCGGATTCACGTATTGACGAGGCGAACAGAGCCGTGCTGGCGGGTGGGCGGGAGGCTGCCGGGCCGTTGTGTCCAGACAGGGGATTCATGGATTGAATGCGCGTCGATTCAAAATATAAATTTCGGAAAGACTCTGGCACGGGATATGCTTCGCAGTTCTTATCCGATCGAAACACACGCCGGATATTCATCAGGATGATCAGACAAGCGCATAACCGGTTTGATCTGACAAGACGATCAATTAGAGGATGGATCGTTTGTGAAATCCGCGCGGCAGTGCGAAGCTGCGCGCGGAGCAACGTCGTACACGGATTGATTGAGTTGGGTGACTTGAAACGCAGGCCGTAACTCCTTGCGACGGCCACTACTGACAGTTCACATATGACATTACTGATTGGGGTCCCTCTGGAGACGGCCCACGAGGAGCGGCGCGTAGCGACCGTTCCCGACGTGGTCGAAAAGCTGATCAAGCTCGGGTTCTCGGTGGCCGTGCAAAGCGGTGCCGGCACCGGCGCGAACTTCAGCGATGACGACTACCGCACGGCCGGCGCCGAAGTCGTGGCAACGGCCGCCGATCTATGGGGCCGCAGCGATATCGTCCTCAAGGTGCGTCCGCCGAGCAGCGACGAAGTCGCGCTGATGCGCGAGGGCGGCACGCTGATCGGCTTCGTCTGGCCGGCGCAGAACCCCGAACTGATGCAGCAGCTGGCCGCGAAGCGGGCCACGGTGCTGGCCATCGATTCGCTGCCGCGCACGCTGTCGCGCGCACAGAAGATGGATGCGCTCACGTCGATGGCCGGCGTGAGCGGCTACCGCGCCGTCATCGAGGCGGCCCATGCGTTCGGCCGCTACTTCAACGGGCAGATCACGGCCGCGGGCAAGGTGCCGCCGGCGAAGGTGTTCGTCGCCGGCGCAGGCGTGGCCGGCCTCGCGGCGATCGGCACGGCCGCGGGCCTCGGCGCGATCGTGCGCGCCAACGACACGCGCGCGGAAGTGGCCGACCAGGTCAAGTCGCTGGGCGGCGAATTCGTCAAGGTCGACTACGAGGAAGAGGGCTCGGGCGGCGGCGGCTACGCGAAGGTGATGAGCGAAGGCTTCCAGCAGGCGCAGCGCGCGATGTACGCGCAGCAGGCCAAGGAGGCGGACATCATCATCACCACCGCGCTGATTCCCGGCAAGCCGGCGCCGAAGCTGATCACGGCCGAGATGGTGCAGTCGATGAAGCCGGGCAGCGTGATCGTCGACATGGCCGGCGAGCAAGGCGGCAACTGCGAGCTGACGGTGCCCGGCCAGGCCGTGGTGCGTCATGGCGTGACCATCGTCGGCTACACGGATCTCGCCTCGCGTCTGGCGCGACAGTCGTCGACGCTGTATGCGACCAACCTGCTGCGCGTGGTAGAGGAGCTGTGCAAGGCCAAGGACGGCACGATCAACGTCGACTTCGACGACGACGCGATCCGCGGCCTCACGGTCGTCAAGGAAGGCAACGTCACCTGGCCGCCGCCGCCGATCCAGCAGCCGGCCGCCGCACCGAAACCCGCCACGCCGCCGGTTGCGGCCGCCGCATCCAAGGGCCACGGCCACGGCAGCGGCGCGCCGATGTCGGCCAAGTCGCTCGCGATCACGTTCGCCGTCGGCGCACTGGCGTTCCTGCTGGTCGGCCAGTTCGCGCCGGCCACGTTCCTGTCGCACTTCACGGTGTTCGTGCTCGCGTGCTTCGTCGGCTACATGGTGATCTGGAACGTCACGCCGTCGCTGCATACGCCGCTGATGAGCGTGACCAACGCGATCTCGTCGATCATCGCGATCGGCGCGCTGGTGCAGGTCGCGCCGCCGTTGGGCGACGCTGCGGCCGAGGGCCGTCCTTCGGGGCTGATCCTGGGCCTGGCGGTGGGCGCGCTGACGCTCACGGCCGTCAACATGTTCGGCGGCTTCGCGGTGACGCGACGCATGCTGGCGATGTTCCGCAAGTAAGGAGACGATAACAATGACTTCCAATCTGACTACCGTCTCCTATATCGGCGCGGCCATTCTGTTCATCCTGAGCCTCGGCGGGCTGGCCAATCCGGAGACCGCGCGCCGCGGCAACCTGCTCGGCATGATCGGCATGCTGATCGCCGTGCTCGCGACGGTGCTCGGCCCGCGTGTCTCGGTTGAGGGCGTTCCGTATATCGTGTCTGCGCTGGTCGTCGGTGGCGCGGTTGGCCTCTACGCGGCGAAGAAGGTGCAGATGACGCAGATGCCCGAGCTGGTTGCGCTGATGCACAGCCTGGTCGGCCTGGCGGCGTGCCTGGTGGGCTTCGCGAGCTATATCGATACGTCGGTGCAGTTCACGGGTGCCGAGCACGCGATCCACGAAGTGGAAATCTACATCGGCATCCTGATCGGCGCGGTGACCTTCGCAGGCTCGGTGATTGCGTTCGGCAAGCTCTCCGGCAAGATCGGCGGCAAGCCGCTGCTGCTGCCGGCACGGCACTGGCTGAACCTGGCCGCGCTGGTCGTGGTGATCGTGTTCGGCCGCGCGTTCCTGCATGCGGAGACGATCCAGGCGGGCATGACGCCGCTCATCGTGATGACGGTGGTGTCGCTGCTGTTCGGCGTGCACATGGTGATGGCGATCGGCGGCGCGGATATGCCCGTCGTGGTGTCGATGCTCAACAGCTACTCGGGCTGGGCGGCGGCGGCTACCGGCTTCATGCTCGGCAACGACCTGCTGATCGTGATCGGCGCGCTGGTGGGCTCGTCGGGTGCGATCCTGTCGTACATCATGTGCCGCGCGATGAACCGCAACTTCATCAGCGTGATTGCCGGCGGCTTCGGTACCGGCAGCGGTGCGCCTGCGGCGTCGGGTGCCGGTGCGCAGCCGGCCGGCGAAGTGGTGGCGGTGAGCGCGCTGGAAACGGCCGAGCTGCTGCGCGATGCGAAGAGCGTGATCATCGTGCCGGGGTACGGGATGGCCGTGGCGCAAGCCCAGCACACCGTGCATGAACTCACGAAGGTGCTGCGCGAGAAGGGTGTCGACGTGCGTTTCGCGATCCACCCGGTGGCGGGGCGCATGCCGGGGCACATGAACGTGCTGCTCGCGGAGGCGAAGGTGCCTTACGACATCGTGATGGAGATGGACGAGATCAACTCGGATTTCCCCGAAGCCGACGTGTCGATGGTGATCGGCGCGAACGACATCGTGAACCCGGCGGCGCAGGAAGATCCGGGTAGCCCGATCGCCGGCATGCCGGTGCTCGAGGTGTGGAAGGCGAAGACCTCGATCGTGATGAAGCGAAGCATGGCGTCCGGCTATGCGGGCGTCGACAATCCGCTGTTCTACAAGGACAACAACCGGATGCTGTTCGGCGACGCGAAGAAGATGCTGGACGAGGTCTTCGGAGCGTTGAAGGCCTGACGGGGAGCATGTTCGGGCGCGTGCGCGGGGCGAACGATAACTGGCTGGGGTGTCGGACAGTCGGTTGATCGGGGCCCGGCACGCCGGACATGCGAATCGGGAAGGTCACGGAAGTGCGGGGCGGGATGCTACGTTTCGCACTTCCTTCCGGCAAAAGACGGCGATCGATTGCCGGTGCGCAGATCAACGATCAACGCGAACGATGCCGTTGGAGCGGGTGGTTGCTCCATCATCGGCATGACGTTCGCAGATGCTCCATCGGTTGCCGAATGGTGCCGGTGGGTCGCTATCCTGCCAAACGGTGCGGTCATGCTTGTCCGCACGAACACGCAATAGACACGGAGGCCTTGCCTGCCGCCGATACCGCACCTGCCGCTCGAATGGCAGCGGTGCGTTTCTTTCCTCCGCATGGCAGCCACGCCGGCCCTTTCCGCGTGACTGCGCCGGCGACGATACCGCCTATCCCGCGAATCCAAGCTCCGCAAAATGGGTGACCCTTGCGTCGCAGGCGCGTGCCAGCGCCGGATCGTGACTCGCAAAAAAGACGGCACGGTCTGCGGCCAACGTCTTGAACAGATCGATCAGAACCGCACGCGACGCAGCATCGAGCCCGCTGTCCGGTTCGTCGGCGATCACGACGGCGGGCGCGCCGAGCATCGTCGCCGTCAGGAACAGTTTCTTGCGCGTGCCGAACGACATCTGCTCGAAGCGCTTCTCCAGATGCGCTGCAAGTCCGAATCGATCCGCCAGCTCGAGCGTGCGGGTGTCGACAGCAGTTTTTCTGGTAGCCGCCACGAGATCGAGAAACGCGCGACCGGTCTGGAGCGGATACGCCAGGCAATCGTCGGGCACGTACGCCAGCGCGGATTTCGCATCGAGCGGCGCGGTGCGCAGCGAATGGCCGCCGAGCCACACCTCGCCTTCGTCCGCATCGATCGCACCGGCGAGAATGGCGAGCAACGTCGATTTGCCGCTTCCGGTTTCGTCGCACAGCGCGACGCATCCGGCGCCGGATGCGTAGTTGAGTCCTTGGAAGATGACGCGCTTGTCGTAGCGCTTGCCGAGATTGTCGAAGCGGAGCATGGATCGGTAGTCAAACGAAAATGTGCCAGGCGAGCGCGACCGAGGTTACGGTCGGCAGGATGCCCGGCAGCACGGATTGTCGGGACGCGTAGCGTTGCGGCAGATAGTGTAATGCGAGGAGCGGCGCCCCCGAGCACACGAAGGCGCACTGAAAGTCGAGACGCGCACGTCATACGGCTCGGGTATGCTGGATGAATGCCGGCTGGATGACCAACCAGGGCCGCAAAACTGCACCAATCACCGCGATTGGATCACAACCACCGGCCGCACCGGGCCGATTTCAACTCCGGAACAGGGAATCGACATGGCAGAACTCGACAACGTGCTGTACGAGCGGATCGGCGCGCTGAGCGAAGCGGGCGATGCGTTGATGGAAGACGGGGACTACGAAGGCGCGCTGGCGAAATTCTGGGCGGGATTCGACCTGCTTCCGGAACCCAAGACCCATTGGGAGGCCGGCACCTGGTTGATGGCCGCCATCGGCGACACGAATTTCCTGCAAGAGGATTACGCGGCCGGACGCGACAATCTCGCCCAGGCGATGCATTTCCCCAACGCGATCGGCAACCCGTTCCTGCATCTGAGGCTCGGTCAGTGCCAGTTCGAACTGGGCAATCTCGACCGCGCAGCCGACGAGCTGATGCGCGCATACATGGGGGGCGGGCCGGAGCTGTTCGAGGACGAGGACGGCAAGTACCTGCGATTCCTGGCAACGCGGGCGGAAGGCATCGAGACGCCCTGATGCACGCCGTCCGTGCCGCCCGTCGGTCGGCGTCGGAAGCGCGCACCGAGGGTCGTGTCGCGATGCCGGGGGGTGTCTGCGTGAGCGCTACTTGCACATGAACCTGACCTTTCCCGTCGCCACCCGATCCGACGCGGAAACACTGGTCGTCATCCGCATCGCCGCGATGCGCGACAGCCTCGAACGCATCGGCCGCTTCGATCCCCAGCGTGCGCGCGAGCGCTTTCTCGCGTCGTTCGACCCGGTGCTGTGCCGCTTCACCGAAGCCGATGGTGTAAACGCAGGTTTTTTCGTGGTCCGGCCGCAGGAAGGCCAATGGCTGCTCGACCATCTGTACATTGCGCCCGAGCATCAGGGAAAGGGCATCGGCGCGGCCGTGCTGCGCAGGATCTTTGCCGAGGCCGACGCGCAGCGCGTGCCGGTTCGCGTGGGTGCGCTGCGCGGCAGCGATTCGAACCGCTTCGATGCGCGGCACGGTTTCGTGCAGGCGGACGAAGCGGCGTGGGACATCTACTACGTGCGCACACCGGGTTCGGCGACGGTGTAGATCGCATGCGGCCACGCGCCGCGGCGACGGATCAGCGATGTGATCCGGGCGAGCGCATCAGCGTTTTCCCGGATGTGGAATGCGCGGCGCATGCCGATGATGCAGAGAGAATATAAATACATGATCCGAGGCCAATCATGACGACATCTGCAACAAACGGACCGAATGCGGTATCGCCTGAAACGACAGGAGCGGCAGCAACATCCGACGACGCGGTTGGCGTACCGTCGATCCTGCTGGTCGACGACGAGCCGAGCGTGCTGTCGGCGCTCAGGCGCGTGTTCCGGCCCGCCGGCTACGAGGTCCTGACCGCGGAAAGCGGCGAGGCCGCGCTCGAGATACTGGCGTCGACCGAAGTCGACCTGATCGTGTCCGACATGCGGATGCCGGGCATGAGCGGCGCGGAGTTCCTGGCCCGCGCACGGGCGCTCTACCCGGACACGATGCGTGTCCTGCTGACCGGTTATGCGGAGATCGCGTCGGTCGTGCAGGCCGTCAACGACGGCGGCGTGTATCGCTACCTGAACAAGCCGTGGGACGATCACGACCTGCTGCTGACCATCGAACAGGCGCTGGAACAGCGGCGCTTGCGGCACGAAGCGGCCCGCCTTGCTGCGCTGACGGAAGCGCAGAACGAAGCGCTGCGCCGTTTCAATTCGGAACTCGAAACGCAGGTTCGTGCGCGCACGGAGGAGCTCGGCCAGACCGTGATGTTCCTCGAAGCCGCGCAACGCGACCTGAAACGCAGTTTCACCGCGATGGTCCAGGTCTGCGCGAGCATGATCGAGTTGCGCTGCGGGTCCGCCAGCGGTCACGCGATGCGGGTCGGCGAGATTGCGCGGCGGCTCGCGCTGGCGTCCGGGATGAGCGAGCTGCATGCGCAGGACGTCTATTTCGCGGGGCTGCTGCACGGCATCGGCAAGTTGTCGCTGCCGGACGAATTGCTGCACAAGCCGCTTGCGAAGATGACGGCCGAAGAGCACGGCCTGTACCTGCAGCATCCGCTGCGCGCGCAGATGGTGCTGACGCCGGTCGCGCAACTGCACAAGGTCGCGTCGATCGTGCTGCACCAGTACGAACGCTTCAACGGACGCGGCACGCCGGACGGGCTGGCGGGCGACTCGATTCCGCTCGGCTCGCGGATCGTCGCGATCGCGCGCGATTTCGAAGGGCTGCGCAACGGCGACATCGGTGCGCCGCATTCGGTCGAGCAGGCAATCGACGCGTTGCGCTCGCAGGCCGGCGTGCGTTACGACCCGCGGATCGTCGAAAGCCTGGTCGAGCTGATGCGGGACCCGGCGAGTCTCGGTATCGCGGCGTCCGTCGCGGAGATCAAGTCCGCGCAGCTGCGCGAAGGGATGCAGCTCGCCGACGATCTGCGCACGCATCGCGGCGTGCTGCTGATGACCAAGGGCAGCGTGATGTCGGCCCACCAGATCGAACTCGTGCGACGCTTCGAGACGCGCGAGGGGACGTCGTTCGACATCCTCGTGCTGGCCGGCCAGGCTGCGGCGAAGCCGGCGCCGAACGTGCCGAACGCGGGCGCGGCCCCTGCCTGAGCCCGGGCGCGCGGCCTGATGGCCGCGGCGCGCGACCGCGCCGCGGCAACGCACTCACCTCGATTCGGGCGCTCGATCATGCACGGCACCTACAATCTCCCGCTCGTCCTGCTGTCGCTCGCCATCGCGACGCTGGCCTCCTATACGACCCTCGACCTGGCCGCCTTCATTTCGCTGCTCGACAACCCGAAGCTCAAGCGTGCATGGCTGGGCGGTGGCGCGATGGCGATGGGTACCGGCATCTGGTCGATGCATTTCGTCGGCATGCTCGCGTTTTCGCTGCCGATTCCGCTCGGCTACGCATTGCCGGATACGGGCGCGTCGCTGGCGATTGCCGTACTCGTGTCGTACTTCGCGCTGACGGTCGTCACGCGCGCGCGGCTGGGCTGGCGGCGGCTGCTCGCGGGCGGCGTGCTGATGGGCGGCGGGATCGCCGGCATGCATTACGCGGGAATGGCCGCGATGCGCATGGAGCCCGGCATTCGCTACGATGCCGCACTGTTCGCCGCGTCGATCGGCATCGCGGTGATCGCGTCGACTGCCGCATTGTGGATCGCGCAGGCGCTGCGCGTGCAGCAGGCGCGCCATGCGACCGCGCAGCGGGTCGGCGCGGCCGTCGTGATGGGCATCGCGATTACCGGCATGCACTACACGGCGATGGCGGCCGCGCATTTCGCACCGGATGCCCGATGCGGGGCCGCGCACGGGGTCGACACGCCGTGGCTCGCGACGACCGTCACGCTGTTCACGACGGGGACACTGGTCGTCACGCTGCTGCTGAGCCGATTCGATGCGCGCACAACCTTCCTGCGCGGAATGACCGATACGCTCGAGCGGCTCGTGCGGCTGCGAACCGCGGAACTGGAACGCGCGCTGCACCGCTACGAACAGACGACGGCGGTGCTGCAGCGCACGCGCGAGATCATGGCGACCGAGATCGACGAACGCAAGGTTGCGCAGGCGCGCCTCGAACAGGAGAAGGACGAGCAGCGGCGCTTGTTGCAGGCGCTCGAAGAAACCCACGAGCAGTTGCTGCAGTCGGAAAAGCTCGCGTCGATCGGTCAACTCGCGGCCGGTGTCGCGCACGAGATCAACAATCCGATCGGCTTCGTCAGCGCGAACCTCAATACGCTGAAGACATGGGTGCGCAGTCTGCTCGACGTGATCGCGGCGCATGAAGCCGCGCTGCCGCAGCTCGACCCGGCCGCGCGCGACACGCTGACGGCGATGGGCCGTGCGGCGGACCTCGACTACGTGCGCGGCGAGATCGCGACGCTGATCGACGAATCGATCGACGGCGCGCTGCGCGTGCGGCGCATCGTGCAGGACCTGCGCGATTTCTCGCGTCCGGCCAGCGGCGAGTGGAGCGTGGTCGATCTCCGTGCGGGCCTCGAGAGCACGCTCAACGTCGTCCACAACGAACTCAAGTACAAGGCCGAAATCGTGCGCGATTTCGGCGATGTCCCGCCGGTCGAATGCCTGCCGTCGCAGTTGAACCAGGTCTTCATGAACCTGCTGGTGAACGCGGCGCACGCGATTCCCGAGCGCGGCGTGATCACGATCCGCACGTCGAGCGACGGCGAACAGGTGTCGATCGCGATCAGCGACACCGGAACGGGCATGACGCCCGATGTCGTCCGGCGGATCTTCGATCCGTTCTTCACGACGAAGCCGGTCGGGCAGGGCACGGGGCTGGGCTTGTCGGTATCGCACGGCATCGTCGAGCGCCATCGCGGCGCCATCGACGTGACGAGCGAACCCGGGCGCGGCACGACGTTCTGCGTCCGGCTGCCGATCCGGCGGGCCGGCGGCACCGCGAATGCGAACATCAACACGAACACGAACGTAGCGGAGGCTGGCGTCGATCCAGCAGCGTATCGCTCAGTGCACTGAACGCCGCGCCCGGCAACTCGTGCAGACGCTCGGCCACGCTGCTGACCGGAGCCATCATGTCTTGATCGATCGGGTTGATTTTCAGTAACGTAGCGAGCTTGATCGCCGGGTTTCCATCGTGCGCCTTCGGGCGGCCCGGCTTTACAACCCACTGTGCGCCGGTCGGTGACGCCAGCGAAGGAGTGATTGAACGTGACGGTGACAGGAACGGACGAACCGGCGATCCGTCGTGCCAGTGCGCTGGACGCCCCGGCCGTGCTGGGGATCTTCGACGACGTGATTGCGTGGTTCGTCGACATCGGCAACGACGGGCAATGGGGCCGCGAGCCTTGGTCGGCGCAACCCAGGCGGATTGCGCTCGTGACCGAAGCCTGTGCGCTGCCCGACGCATGGGTAGCCGAAGATCAGGATGGCCGTGTCCTGGGCGCATTGATCCTGGGCGAGTCCATGCCCTACGTGCCGCCCGCGACCGAGCCGGAAATCTACGTGCGCGTGCTGGTTGCGTCGCGCGATGCGCGGGCGCGGGGTGTCGGCCGGCGCCTGATGGCATTTGCGGACGAGCGCGCCCGGGCCGCCGGGGTGGCACGCTTGCGAGTGGACTGCTATGGCGGCGGGACCGGCGCGCTGGTGCGTTTCTACGAGTCGTGCGGGTATGAGCGCATTTCAACCTTCGACGTGGAGGGGTGGCCGGGGCAGTTGCTGGGGCGCCGATTGTGACGGCGCCGGTTCGCAACTCGGCGTGCAACGCATCAGTTGACGGGCAACCCGCCGTTGATTGATTCGCGCGCAGTGCAGGGCGCCGTCACGATCCGGCGAAGTTCGGCCGCATACGGGCCGCGGCGCTTGCCCGTTTCACGGTGAGCGGCTGCGGATTGGCGTGCCGATGCCGCGGTCCCGTCCCGGGTCGCCAGGGTGATGAAGGTGCGAATGCGCGTGCCGGTCAGCCGAGCAGGCCGGCCCAGCCCAGCCCCGGCGGCCAGTTCGGCCGCGCGCGCCGGCGCTGCTCGTGTCTTGTGCCGACCGCTGCGTTAGCCGGAAACGGTCGGTTGTGCGACAGGCGCTCCATAGGCCGACGCCCCGGGATACGCTGGCGTCTCGTGCGCGCCGTGCGCGGTCGGCAGCGCAACCCGCACATACAGAAACGCACGCCGCTCGCGATCCGGCAGCACCTGCGGCCCGTAGCTGATCGCGACCGTGCCGTCGTGGATCTCGCCCGCCTGCGCGAAACGCCACGCGCCGGGATCGCTGTCGAGCAGGAATTCGGCCCGCGCATACGCGTGCGGCTCGAACAGCTCGGGAATCTCGACCGGGCGTCCGTCGAGCTTGTCGAGCAACGCTTCGGCGACGTTGAAGCCGTAGCCGTCGCGCACGATGTCGCAGATGAAGCTGCCGGCGATGCGCGGATTCAGTTCGATCACGTGCGGCACGCCGTCGTGCACGATGCAGTCCAGGTGCACGGGCCCCCATGTCAGCCCGGCGGCCGCCGTGGCGCGCGCCCCGGCGTCGATCAGCGCGCGCAGCGTGCCCGCATCGAGATCGAGTTCGGACGTATAGCCGCGCTCGAGGAAGCCGGCCCCATGCCGCTTCAGCTTGCGCAGCGCGCCGACATACCGGCCGTCGAAATACTCGACGCAGTATTCGCTGCCGCTCAGGAATTCCTCGATCACGACACGCTCGGTCGCCAGCGACTGCGTATCGCGTTGCCCGGCGGCGAGCGCGTCGAGCTGCGCGCGCACGTCGGCAATGTTCTCGCAGCGCCGCACGCCGTCGCTCGCCGAGCCTTCCGACGGCTTGACGACGACCGGAAAACGCAGCGGGGCGGCCGCGGCCGCGAGTGCCGCCGGCGTGGCCAGCGTGCCCGTGACGAATTGCGCGGCCGGGATGCCGTGCGCGGCGAGCAGCGCCTTCTGGTTCGACTTCGACACCGCGTGCGCGACGTGGCGCGCGTCGGGGCCGGGCAGGCCGAGCGCGTCGGCGACCCACGCGGCGGTGCGCGCATAGGTGTCGTGCGCGGTCGTCACGCGTAGCGTGTCGATCTCGTCCGGATAGCGCGTGCGCAGCCAGCCGGCGAGCTGCCCCGCGTCGGGTTCGAGATTGATCGTCTCGACGCCCGCCGGAAACGCGCCGTCGAGACGATGGCCGGGCGCGGTGATGACGGTGACGGCCACCTGGCGTGCGAGCGCACCGCGCACGAGCGCGAGACTGCTGCCGGTGGCGCGGGCGCCGATCACGATGAGTCGCTTCATGCTGGTTCCTTGATCGGGGAGGGGGAGGGAGCGGCGTGACCTGCCGGCTAGCGTGCACGCCGGCGCAGGCGCTGCGCTTCGAGGCGCGGCAGCAGATGCTGGACGACGCGCGGCAGCGTATAGATCGGCAACTGCGCGCACGTGAACACGAGCGCCATGGTGGGCGTCGCAGCGAGCCCGAGCGCGGCCCACATCAGGCCGACGTTGCGATTGGCGACGATCAGCGCGACATTGAGCCGCGTGCGGACGTCGCCGGGCGTGAGCCCGTACGCGATGACCTGGAAGCCCGCGTTGACGGCGAACGCGAGTGCGATCGCGGTCAATGCGCGGTGCGGCGCGTCGATGATCGATTGCTGCATGCCGGCCATCGTGCCGAGTGCGAACACCAGCAGCGCGGCGACGACGGTCGCGTCGATCGGCGTCGCATAGCGGTCGAGCCGGGAGCCGGCAAACCGCCGCACGAGCAGCGCAACCCCCTCGGCGCTGCCGATCAGCAGCGCGAGCCGCAACGCGAGATTCAGCGGCGAGATCGACGCGGCCGCATCGTGGCTGAACCAGGCCGTCAGCAGCGGTGCGGTGAGCGGGACGAACGCCATCGAGGCCAGGGTCGCGACGAGCGCGACGCTGGCGTCGAGCGACAACATTCGCGCGATCGTCGACGTGCCGCTCGACGGCGGCGCGCAGTACGCGATCACCAGCGCGACGACCCAGTCGTACGGCAGGCCGGCGAGCCGCGCGGCGATGCCGAGCGCGACCGGGCACGCGATCATCGTCGCGGCGGGCAGCAGCAGCGACACGGCCGGCCGCCGCGCGACCGCGC